>NZ_CP012839.1:8167-232220 GCF_002073895.1 Candidatus Riesia pediculischaeffi
AGCGTTGAACAAGAAATCGGAAGAACGACAGATCCAATTAGAATGTATATGAGAGAAATGGGGACAATAGGACTTCTAACAAGAGAAGGTGAGATTGATATCGCAAAAAGAATAGAAGATGGTCTCAATCAGGTTCAACATTCCATAGCAGAATATCCGAAATCCATTTGTTATATTTTGCAACAATATCTACGATTTGAATCCGGTGAAATACGTTTATCTGATATAATCGCAGGGATATCAGCAGAAGATGTTCGTTCTGATCCACATGAAGATAGCTTTTATTCAAAAAAGAGTCGAATTAATTTTATTTCAGATGATTTTTTATCAAACAGATACGAAAGAAAAAATATCAACAAAAACAACTTAGAAAAAAATAATATTATTGATGAAGACTGGAATAATATCGATTCGGAAACAGCTAGAAAAAAATTTTTAGAACTTCATAATCAATATGAAAAGGTGATGAGATCTATTCAAGAAAGAGGAAGAAAAAATTTCAGATCAATATCCAATATTCAGAAATTGTGTAATATTTTTAAACAATTTCGGTTGGTTCCTAAACAACTTGATTTTATTATATCAGATATAAGAAAAACTATAGATAAAATAAAATTACAGGAAAAAATAGTTATAGACCTTTCTTTTAAGGAATACAAACTCCAAAAAGGTAGTGTTTTGAAATTTTTTTCAAACCGATCGATGAGACATGATTTGAAACGATTCATAGAATATAATCAAAACAAAAAAGATCTAAAAATAGAGTTAAATTTTAAGATTATTCGAGCTCTAGAAAAGTTGGACGAAATCGAACGTAGAACGGGATTGAACATCAGTGAGATAAAAGAAATCAATCGCAAGATATCTGTAGGGGAAACAAAGGCAAGGATAGCTAAAAAAGAAATGGTAGAAGCGAATTTAAGATTGGTAATTTCGATAGCTAAAAAGTATACCAACCGTGGATTACAGTTTCTGGATCTCATTCAAGAAGGAAATATAGGACTTATGAAAGCTGTAGATAAGTTCGAATATAGAAGAGGATATAAATTTTCTACTTATGCAACATGGTGGATTAGACAAGCTATTACCAGATCCATAGCTGACCAAGCTAGAACGATTCGCATTCCAGTTCATATGATCGAAACGATCAATAAATTGAACCATATATCTAGACAGATACTTCAAGAAACGGGAAGGGAACCCTCTCCAGAAGAACTTTCAGAAAGAATGTTGATCCCTGAAGAAAAGATCAGAAAGGTCCTTAAAATAGCGAGAGAACCTATTTCAATGGAAACTCCAGTTGGAGATGATGAGGATAGCCATCTAGGAGATTTTATAGAAGATACAACATTAGAACTGCCTATAGAGTCGGCTACTTCAGAAAGCTTAAGATCTGCAACCAACGAGGTACTTTCCGGTCTAACTACAAGAGAAGCTAAAGTCCTTCGAATGAGATTTGGAATTGATATGCATACTGATCATACTTTAGAAGAAGTCGGAAGAAAGACAGTTTGATGTCACTAGAGAAAGGATCAGACAAATAGAAGCGAAAGCTTTAAGAAAATTGAGACATCCAAGTCGTTCAGAACTTTTGAGAAGTTTTTTAGACGAATAGTTTTTATAAAAATCATCGGCCCTTTAGCTCAGAAGGTTAGAGCAGACGACTCATAATCGTTTGGTCGCTGGTTCGAATCCAGCAAGGGCCACTTCTGAAATATACTATTAAAATCCTCAACAAGAAATATAAAAATAAACCATCATGGCAGACCATATATTGTTAAAAATTCAATCCAATCCAAACTGGATAGTCTGTTCTATATTTCTAATATCCTTAGGAAAATCCATAATCTTAATTTCAACTCTTCTTCCACCAGCCTATATCACGTTGTTAGCCTTAATCATCTTAGCTAATGAAAATCTTAACAACAACATCACGATATGGATCACGATAACAATCGGATCTTTTTTAGGTTCGATTATTTGCCATTTTTTTGGTTATATGATATGTTCATCGAGAACAAAAAAATTAAACTTCATATTTAAAAAATATGATATAAAAATCAGAAGAATAAAACTATTCCTAAAAGACCAAGGTAAGTTATTTTATATAATCTTTTTGTCAAGATTCGTAGCAGTGTTCAGATACCTGGTTCCATTCGTATCAGGTATGATGAACATTCAAAAAATACACAAAAACTTGTTCTTTTATTTCTTTTCCTCCTCAATATGGTCATTTTTTTTAATTATTACTTCAAACTTTATCGTAAATTTTACATCAATATAAAACCATGAACATAAACTGTATGATACGCACTAATTTTATGAAAACGAAAAATCACTAATTTTTAAAAATAAAGATTTTATATCGTTTAAAATTATCAATCTATTCTCCATGACTATATGATTTTTATCTATGATCATAACATGTTCAAAAAACCGATCTACAGGATCTACTAAATCGTACATTTTTACTATTGCTTCAAAGTATAGTCTTTTTCGACATAGTTCATTCACTTTTTTACTGACTAAATGAAATACTTTAACTAAATTTATCTCTTGCGGTGATTTAAGAAGTAAAAGGTCGATATCTTTTTTATGATCAAAAGTAAATTTATTAATAATTCTTAAAATTCTCTTGTTTATCCGTACGACATCAGATGATTTTCGATTCAACTTAAAAAGTCGCAAAGCTCTAATTTTTAAATCGAAATCTCGTATATCCTTGATAGAGTTCAAACAAATTGAATCAACCATTTTTATGTCATATCCGTTTTGTTGGTATAAATATCTGATCCTTTTTATAAAAAAACTATTTATATCCTCTAAAACTCCATCTACTCGAAAGAAATTATTATTTTTATATAGATCTAAGGACAACTTCACAGTTTCTAAAAGATCGATATTGTACCCTTTTTCAATTATTATTCTTAATACCGCAACAGACATACGACGCAAGAAAAATGGATCTTTTTTTCCATGATACCTCTTTCCAATTCCAAACATTCCTACTATAGAATCTATATTATCTGATATAGATAAAATATCTCCGATTTTAGAATTCGGTAATCGATCTTTTGAAAAACGTGGATAATACTGTTCTTCAATAGATTCTGAAACATCTTCGATCTCCGAATCTAGATGAGAATAACATTTCCCAACAATTCCTTGAATCTCTGGATAATACTTTACCATAGAAGTCGCTAAATCACATTTCGACAACAGACTTGCTCTTAAAAGCAACTCTTTCTGATTCATTTTTATTTCTCCAGATATCCATTTCGACAAAGATACTAATCTTTCTATTTTCTCATAAATAGTACCCAATCCTTCACAAAATGAGATTTTTTTCGTTTTAGGTAAATAACTTTTCAAACTGCATTTTCTATCTTCATTAAAGATAAATAAGATATCTTCTAAACGAGAATTAATGACCTTCTGATTATCGGAAATAATTTTATTTTTATTTTTCAAACTTGAAACATCACAAACAAAAATAAACTTTGTAGTTAATCTACCATATTTGTCATATATCAGAATGTACTTATGAACAGTTTGCACAATATGTAAAACAATGTCGCTTGGTAAAGATAAGAACTTTCTTTCAAAGCTAGCTTGTAATAAATTTGGCCACTCTACCATCGCTGTTATTTCATCTAATATTCTGTGAAATAATTTCACTGATCCCTGTAATTTTTCGATGAATATACCAATTTTTTTTCGGATAATAGATTTTCTCATCTTATAATCTGGAATGACATAACCAAATCTATGTAAAATATGAGGATACTGATGTGATGATCTTAGCAAAACATTTCTTTTCATCGAATATGAACGATTACCAAATATTTTTCTGTCAATATTGATTCCAAATATGGAAATTCCTTGACCTACTAGAAATTTTTCTAAAAGGATCGTTACACTTCTAATTGGACGAATAAAATGACTCTTTATATTCCCATTTTCCCATCTCATAAAACCAAAAGATGACAATCCTTTTAAAGAGAACTCTACCATTCTAATCAATGTAATGTTCAGATATTGTTGGACAAAGAGATATTCATCTTTTTTACGATCATGATGATCTTTATGAACTATTTTTTCAAAATCATTCAATCCTCTTCGAAAAGAACTTTTCTTTGAACAAACGTTTCCTTCTTTAACATCCTTTATAAGATGAATATTCCTTGTTTCGAAAGATAAATCAACTACTTTGATGGCTAATCTTCTTAAAGAAACATAACTGTATATTGTTTCAAATTTGAAGTAATTTTTTTTTAATCGATCTTCAAAATTTTTAGAAAATCTCTTTGATATCAAACAAAGATTTTTATATGGAAGATCTTCTGTTCCTATCTCAACTAGCAAAGTTTTTTTATGAAAAAATTTTTTGACACACATATTCATTTGTACGAATCTAAATAAACTTTAGCGATTTGTTTAATTAAACTGTATATCTTCGATATATATACTTTTCTCTCATGAACAGAAAAAATATTTCTTGCATCTAACAAATTAAAATAATGTATAGATTTTAGTAAATGTTCGTAAGACAGAACGGGTAATCTTTCTCCAAAAGAAAGCAAATTCATTGATTGTTCTCTATGATCTTTGAAACTTTTCAACAAAAAATCTACATCAGAATATTGAAAATTGTATTTAGACTGTTCTATCTCACTTCGATAAAACATATCTCCATATCTTATTCTTCCAAATTTACTATCTGCCCATATCAGATCAAATACATTATCTATATCTTGTACGTGCATAGAAAGTCTCTCTAGACCGTAAGTGATTTCTACTACGACCACTTCGCACTTCGCTCCACAAACTTTTTGGAAGTAAGTAAATTGTGTAATCTCCATTCCATTTAACCAAATTTCCCATCCAACTCCACTAGCTCCAAGGGTTTCATTCTCCCAGTTATCTTCTACAAATCTGATATCATTGTTTTTTAAATCAATACCTAATGAAGCTAAAGATTTTAAATAAATCTCCTGTATGTTAAATGGAGATGGTTTAAAAATTACTTGAAATTGATAATAGTGCTGAAGCCTATTTTTGCTATTTGCATATCTTCCATCTATTGGTCTTCTAGAAGGTTGCACATATGCAATAGCGATTGATTTTTTACCAATGGCGTATAAACATGTCATAGGATGAGAGGTAGCAGCTCCCACCTCTATATCAATCGGTTGAATTATTGCACATCCTTGTTTAATCCAGTAATCTTGCAAAATAAAAATAATTTCTTGAAATGTTATTTTCATGTCGATCATTTCATTTTATGTTTATATACGATCCATCACAGTCGATAACGACCTCTATTCATAGAGATATGTAGAATACAGTGTAATATTAAATATTAATATGCAAAATTAAAAAATTTCTTTAAATTCAATACTATTTTTTATAAAGTATTGTGAATAATTCTAATCTTACAAAATGTTAGATATAGACCATGCAAAATAAAGCTATTTAGCGGTACTTTAAATCAGAGATCCTATAAAATATTTAGACTTCAATTTTGTAAATGGACTGTAGACCATTCTATATCTTTCTTATCATCGAATCTATAAAAACATTATCAGAAACATGTTTCATTGAAAATAGTGAAGAAAAATATTTTTAAAATTTATTATGATTGTCATAAGATTTCTTAGAAGGAATTCGATACCTATATTTTAAAAATAAAATTTAATCTCTGAGTTATATTTATGCGATAATATTAAATTAAAATCTATATATTTTTAATACATCTATGAATATTTTATGAAAGTCCTTAGAAGATCTTCCAAAATTATCCAACTTTTATGATAGAAAAACTTGTTTGGTGGTTGTATGATCCTATCCTATGGATAGGATTGTTTAATTTAATCATTATCGAAATCGTTCTCGGTGTGGACAACTTAATTTTCATTACTATTCTATCTGAAAAACTATCTAATAAAAGAAATAATGCTGTAGCAGTTGGATTAATAAGTGCACTTTTGATTAGAATCTCCCTATTATTCAGTTTAAACTATCTGATTTCTTTAAATCAACCGAATATCATTATATTCGGATTTCTATTCAGTATAAAAGATTTTCTAATATTGTTTGGTGGATTATTTTTAATGTTTAAAGCTACTACAGAGCTACATGAAAGGATAGAAGGAAAAGATTTACAAGAAAAAGATCATCGAAACGATAAAAGAACTGCAAAATATTGGTATATCATAATTCAGATAATACTGCTAGATACTATATTCTCAGTAGATTCTATAATCACTGCCATCGGAATTATAGATCATATCCAAGTTGTTATAACTGCGATCATCATTTCCACCATTTTGATGATAATCGCAAGTAAACAATTGACTGGATTAATTCACAGTAATCCGACCATCGTAATACTTTGTTTAAGTTTTTTATTAATGATTGGTTTCAGCTTATTTTTAGAAGGGTTTGGTTGCTCAATACCGAAAGGATATCTATATTTTTCAGTAAGTTTTTCCATATTAATCGAAATTTTAAATCAATTCGCTATTTTAAATAGAAGAAAAATACTCAAAAATAGAAAGTTACTCAGGGCAAGAACGGTAGAAAATCACTTAAGAATTTTAGAAGGAAAACATGATTTAGCAATAGATTCACACGAAGAAACTTCAAATTTATCAAATGATACGAATAGTTCTTTCAATTGTCGAGAAAAACAGATGATAATTCGTTTCCTTAGATTCGCTCAAAGAAATGTAAATAGCGTAATGACATCCAAGAACGATATCAAATACGTGGACATCGATCAGACGAAAGAAGATATCTTAAAAGTGATAAAGAAGAATCGTCTAAACTACGTTGTCATAATCAACGCATCAATAAGCGATGAACCTATAGGAATTGCACATGTTTCCGACATATTAAAACAACAACTCAAGAATCAAACATTTGATCTAAGAAAATTAATAACGAAACCACTTATTCTTCCGAATAATTTATCTCTATTACAATCAATAGAACAGTTTCAACAATCTAAAGAACATTTCGCTTTTGTATCTGATAAATTCGGATCCATCAAAGGAACTATAACATTAATAGATGTAATGCGGACAATTTCAGGAAATATACAATTCGATCAGGGGGAAGAAGGATTCCAGATATAACGTTCAATATTTATACAACAATAGTTAAATACGATCTTAAACGTCATAACTACTTCAGATATCAAGGACTACATGAAAAATAGAAAGATTCTTGATAAGAAATGATAAAATGTTACATCGAAAAATCGAGCGGATACTCAAACCATTGGAAGTGATAAAAATAGGATTAAATATCCTCATAATAAAATCGTATAAATAATATAATAAAAAATCGTTATATTGCAGAAATTTATTTGATTAAATTCGATAGATTTAAAATAAACAAGATCATCCACTAATAAAAGAAATAGAAGGATGAAACTGATTATGATACTTCGATTCTTTTTTAGAATTATATGGTCGTAAAGAGGATTGAGAAATTTCTTCAAAGCTGATCTCGCAAATAACCATATTCGGCTTTAATAACAATGGAAATTTTCCTAAATTGACGATTTCAAGTACAATTTTTCCACTCCATCCGGGATCTATTCTATTTGAAGAAACATGAATCATTAACCCTAATCTTGCAAAGGATGACTTTCCATCTATCCAACCTACTACATTGCTCGGCAGGGAGAGGTGCTCATAGGTAATCGCCAATATTATCTCAGATGGGTTTAACAAGATATTTTCACAGTCTTTTAAAAGAACTCTCCTGCTAATCATATCTTCTAGAGAGTTGTTACTTATCTTTTTTGACAATTGACTAAGGTCTATATATGGAAAAATTTTTTTCTTTCTAAAAATTCTAACTTCATTACCTAAGTGAAAATCTACTGTCACTCCGCTGATTCTTTCTACTTTAGGATAGGGAGAAATACTTATTCTTCCAGATTTTAACTGATGAATGATATCTTTATCACATAATCGCATAAATCGCTCCTTCAAGTGAATGAAAACATGTTATATTTACATATCAACCATAAAATAAAAATATCATATATCCTATCATACATCTTAATCTTTTCCTTAAGCATATGGATGGTATCAAAGAAACTAAATTTCGTAAATCAAAAATTACTTCATTTCACAAGATTATATTTGAAATTTTTACTTTTCATGAGTGTTATATACGATGTTAAAATATTACACAGTTGTCAATTAACTAAATAAAAATAAAGAAATATGTTTCAACTAAAACAAAATGTTCAGATTAAACACAAATGTTTCAATTTAAGAAAATAACTGATATCATCTAGACATCCGTAAAACAATACTGAAATAACATAAATGTGTACAAAAAAAGTCATCTTAGTTACCTGTGCTTTTCCGTACTCTAACGGACCGATTCATTTAGGACACTTGTTAGAACATATCCAAGCGGATATATGGGTGAGATATAGAAAAATGCAAGGAGAGAATATCTTTTTTATATCTTCTGATGATTCTCATGGAGCACCGATCATGATAAGAGCTAAGAAATTAAAGATGGATCCAATAAAAATGATTCAAGAAATACACAAGGAACATAAAGAGGATTTTTCTAGATTCTCCATCGTACACGATTTTTATGATTCTACTCATCATTCAGAAAATAAGAAATTATCTCAGAAGTTATATCTATTATTAAAAAGAAATGGATACATAAAAAATAAAGTTATCTTTCAGTTATATGATGTTGAAAACAAACTTTTTCTTCCAGATCGATTCGTAAAAGGATCTTGTCCACAATGTAAATCTAAAGACCAATATGGAGATAACTGCGAAGTCTGTGGAGCGATCTATAATTCGATAGAACTTATCCAACCATATTCCATATTTTCTAAGTCTCCATTAAAAATCAAAAAAACTAAACACATGTTCTTTGATTTATCCTATTTTCAGAAAGATATACTTAATTGGATTAATAGGGTTCCAATTTCTAGATCTGTCAAAAAAAAATCTATAGAATGGATCTTACAAGGATTAAAAGATTGGGATATCACAAGAGATAATCCTTATTTTGGATTTAAAATTCCAGAAGAGAAAAAAAAATACTTTTATGTATGGTTAGATGCTACCGTCGGTTATATAGCAGCTTCCCAAAATCTCTTTAGAAAAAGGAAAATAGATTTCGAAAATTTTTGGAAAAAAGATTCAGAAGATCTTCTCTTTCAATTTATAGGAAAAGATATCATGTACTTTCATACTCTATTTTGGACAGCAATTTTAGAAGGAATAGAATATAGAAAGCCAAATAACATTTTTGTACATGGTCATCTAATAATCGATGGAAAGAAGATGTCCAAATCTAAAAAAAATTTTATTACAGCAAAATCTTACCTGAATAATTTTAATTCAGATCATCTGAGATATTATTACGCTTCTAAATTATCATCGAAATTAAACGATATAAATTTTAATCTATCAGATTTTGTAAATAAGATAAACAGCGAAATAGTCAATAAAATTGTGAATTTAGCTTCAAGAAACGCATCTTTTATAAAGAAACATTTTGACAACGAATTATCTGAACAATTAGATAGTTCAATCATATATCAAAAGTTTGTAATGGAATCTAAAAATATCAAGAAATTGTTCCTATCGCTAAACTTTTGTTCTGTTGTCAGGAGAGTATCTTTTCTTGCGGATGTAGCGAATAAGTACGTTGAATCTCGTTCTCCATGGAAGATCGATCATAAATTGGAGCATAGAAGATTGCATAAGATTTGTTCAACTGGGATAAACTTATTCAAAATATTAATGACATATTTATCTCCAATATTACCAAAATTAGCAGAAAAGTCTGCTAAATTTTTAAATTATCCATTTCATACTCGTTGGAACAGTATAGAATATCCATTGTTGAATCATAGAATTAACGATTTCGAACATCTCATCAAAAAAATTGAGAACAATAAGAGACTGTAGTTAAATTATTCAAATGTACAAATCTTTCCGATTTTCTTTAAATCATAAAAAACTTCGATAGTTTCATCATTTCATATCATCGATTGCTGTAACAAAATCGAAGAAAACGATCCTTAAGTAGATTATCTGAGACGAACGATCCACTTAACTCAGTCGTAACAACATCGCTCGATCTGTCTTGTGCATATCTTATTTTCATACAGTAATGAACCGCATTTATAAATACTGCAACATCTTCAGTTTTTAACAAATTTTTTAAAGAAATCGATATTTGTTTAGTCATCTTTTCTTGCAATTGAGGTCTTTTGGAAAAAAAATGTATTATTTGACTGATTTTAGACAATCCAACAATATACTTTTTCGGAATATATGCTACGGTAGAAGTTCCTTCTATTATCAACAAATGATGTTCACAGATGCTGATGAACTGAACATCTCTGATAATAATCATTTCGTTAAATTGTATTTTATTTTCCATTAGTTTGAATTTTGGAAAATCTCGATAATCTGATTTAAAAAACAGTTCTGAATATAACTTAGAAAGTTTCTTAAAAGATATACTAAAATTACTGTTAGATTGTATGTCTAATCCGCACAATTGCAGTTTTTTKCGAATTAGATTTACATCTTCGTTCAAAAAAGACATCTTTTTTTATACTCCTAATTGATCGATGAATTTTAATAAAAAAAGTTTTATGAATTTTTCACGGAAACCATAATTTTAAAGAGATACTCCTATCTTGTCCTAAGATAATAAGATCTTTACAAGATAGCTAAAATGTATATTTACAGAAAATTATCCTAAAAATGTTGATGTTATTGAAAGCTAAAAAAAATTTTTGTTAAATTCTTTATAAAAAGATTTTATCGATTTTGGAACCGCATCATCTCATGTAATGAGGATACCTATCGTTATCGATTTAATATAGACTGACATCTTTAAAAACTGTTCAATCATCTATATACTTTTAAAAATAAAATTAAACTCCACAGTTTCTCTAATCGAATTTACCGAATCAACTTTATACTTTTCAAAGTATTCATGTCTATTTCTAAAATTTATATCAAAAAAACATCTTTAAAAACAGTTAAACGATCTAGTTTCTAAAACAATTTTGAAGGAATTTATATGCTTTCCATCAGAAGTAATAATAAATGGCAATCTAGAATCTGTATAATATCATTAATTTCTGGAATGATATCCATACAAAGTGGTGCTTCCTTAGCAAAAAAACTGTTTCCAAGCATTGGGACATTTGGAGTGACGGCGTTACGACTATTCATTGCTTCCATAATATTATGTACATTTTTCAAACCTTGGAAAAAAAGATTCAAGAAGGAATCATTCATTCATCTCATAATATATGGGATCTCACTTGGATCAATGAACTCTTTGTTCTATCTCTCCTTGGACAGAATCCCTCTTGGAATAGCTGTGGCTTTAGAGTTTACCGGTCCTCTTTCCGTCGCATTTTACCTATCTAAAAAGATAATTGATTTCTTTTGGATCATAATGGTGATGATAGGATTGTTACTTCTTTTCCCGTTTTATAATAACAGTGAACTAGATCCGATTGGAATAATATATGCTCTACTAGCTGGAATATGCTGGAGTGCATATATCGTTTCTGGAAAAATAGCTGGAACAAAATACGGATCTTCAATTACAGTATCCCTAGGTTCATTAATCTCAACACTTATCTTCTTTCCTTTAGGAATAATTAAAGTTGGAGCACATGAACTTTTTAACTTTTCAATTTTACCAACTGCATGTGCTGTCTCCTTTTTATCGACAACATTTCCATATACCATAGAGATGTTCGCACTCACAAGAATGTCGACAAGAACGTTTGGAACTTTAATGAGTTTAGAACCAGCGATAGGAGCTTTAATCGGAAAAATTTTTCTTCACGAAAATTTAAGTTGTGTTCAATGGGTCGCCCTTCTCTTTATAATATTTGCCTCTATCGGATCAACGTTAGTTGGTACGAAAAGATAGAATTATAGAAATCTACCGAACAAACTATCAATCCGAAACTCATGAACTCCAAACAAAAATACTTCTAAAAATAAATAAAAAATTTACGATAGATTATTTACGTTCTCCATTAATCTGCAACAAAACAAGAAAAATGTTGATAAAATCTAAATATAACGTTAAAGCTCCAACAATGGAATGTTTCCTCATGACATCCTTACTGATCGAATTTTCACACGAAAATAAACTTGATCCCATCTCCTTTAACTTTTGACTATCGTACGCAGCCAAACCAGAAAAAGTAAGTATTCCCAAACATGTTATGAAGAAGTTTAATGTAGAACTTCCGNCAACATGTTAAGAAATGAAGCGGTGATAATTCCAACAATGGACATAAATAAAAAACTAGAAAATGCGCTCAAACTTGTTTTTGTCTTATATCCATAAACGGATAATGATCCAAACATGATTGAAGATATGAAAAATGTGGATACTATAGAAAAACTTGTATAGATAAACAGAGGTAAAGAAATTGTAATTCCAGTCAATAAGGAGTATAACATGAGCAAAGTAGTAACAGAATCTCCATCAATCTTACGTAATACAGATGATGTTAAGAAATTCACCAAAAATATCTCAACAAGAAAAACAACGAGGAGAACCCATCTATTCGTAGACATGAAAAAAATAATTTTTTCATTCCTGATCATATAAAATGAAACAAACGCTGTTAACAATAAAGATACAGACATCCATCCATAAACGTTCGCCATATAAAACTGCAACCTAGTTTTTTCTCTATGAAATAATGATTCACTTTGTCGATCAATTTGATTCACATATACCCCCATTTTCATTAGTTAAATGAAAAACAAATAAGAACTAAAAACCACTGATTATACCATATAAAAAAAAATGATAAACACAATACTACAGATACAAATCGATCAAATAGAATTTAATTTCTTATGAACACATCAAATATTCTTCTTCTTCAAAGGATGAATGTGTAAAAAAATAAATCTAATTTGGTAACATTCAGATTGAATCATTAAATACCACGATATATAAATAAACAATATAAAAATCAAAAAATATATCTTGATTTAATATACTTCTCCATTGGATAAGATTGCCAATCAGAAATATCTGGTATTATTCCAATGCAAGGGTATGGAATCATATGAAGAAGAGAATAAAAATAATTACTATGAAATTTCTTTTTTAAAGAAAATCTATTCGCCACCCATCCAACGATCTTAAGATTACTGTTTTGAACAGCCTCTACTGTCAGTAGAGCATGGTTGATACATCCGATTTTAAAAGAAACTGTCAATATTATAGGAATTTCTCTTGATTTTACCCAGTCGGATATCTTCATATCAAATGAAAGTGGAGTATACCAACCACCGACTCCTTCAACCACGATAAAATCTGCTTTTCTTTTTAAATTTTCTAGTCCAAAATTTATGACTTCTAGATTTATCTCTCTTCCGTTTATTCTGCTTGCAATATTAGGGGATGTTTTTTGAGAAAAAACGATCGGACTAATCTCTGAATCACTTAATTTCAAATCACTGTATTTTCTTAGCAGGGATATATCAGAATTTATAAAATTTAATGAACTTTTCTCTGAAACACCTGTAGAAACTGGTTTATAACC
Organism: Candidatus Riesia pediculischaeffi; assembly: GCF_002073895.1. GTDB lineage: Bacteria > Pseudomonadota > Gammaproteobacteria > Enterobacterales > Enterobacteriaceae > Riesia > Riesia pediculischaeffi. The sequence continues at coordinate 21,777 of NZ_CP012839.1, forward strand.
AACGGTTGTGTATCCTACATTACTTGCTTTCTTCAACATTATGCAACTAACTACAGTTTTCCCAACATCTGTATCTGTTCCTGTTATGAAAAAACATCTATTCACGATATAAAGTTCCAAATATAATTTTGTAGGTTAACGGAAACATATTATCTACGTTTGGATAATTTCGAACCAATTTCTCCAAATACTTTTGAGTCATCAAACCTTTTTTTTTCCTTTTATATAGATAGCTTGCCCCTATCCCTTTAATGGAATTTAGCAAGCTCTGAAAGGAAGGATATAAAAAGTACCAAGATATTTGCTCTAATTTATTCAACCAAATTTTACAAGCAATCTCAACTTCTTCGTAAGTTAAAAAAGAATTAAAGTGGGAAAGGTTATTCACTTTTTCCCAACATTGTCTTAATTCCTTCAAAGAACCATCCGCTAATGTCGTAAACACAACCAAACCTCCATATTTAGTCACTCTATACATCTGACTAAGTGGAATATGGATATTTCTACACCACTGTAAAACTAAATTACTAAAACATAGATCAACGCTATTACTCTTTAACGGAATCGATTCTATATCTGCTTGCATATAACAAGACGCAGAATTTCCTACCTTAGCTACTTTCAGCATCTCCTGTGATATATCCAATGCGATCACACGTTTACCGATCAGTTTCCACTTCTTGCTAAAGAATCCAGTTCCACATCCAGCATCTAATATAATTTTCTGTTCGAAACTATCAGAACATTTTCTAAAAAGACGTGTCCCAATTTTTCTTTGTAATATCGCAAAATCATCATAATATTTTGCTGCTCTTCCGAAAGAAAAAGCGATAGCATTCTTATTGTTCATATTCATTTTGATCAAAAAATTCTTTTAAAGAAAGTACCAATTTTTCAATATCGACAACATCATGACAAGCAGTAATAACGATTCTAATTCTTGAAGTTCCAAATGGAACAGTTGGAGGAAAGATAGCTTGAGTCCAAATGTTTCTTTTAAATAAAAATTCAGACAGTTCAATACACTTCTGATCATTTCCGACAATAATCGGTTGAATTCCACTTTTCGATAGTTCATGTAAGAAGGGAATCTTATATCTTTTTGTCATCTCTTTAAAAAATTCAATATTTCTTCTCAACTTCTTTCTTAAATGATCAGATTTCTTGACTTGACGAAGTGATTCAAGTAGAGCGAATGCTTGAGATGCCGGCATCATCGTGCTATAAATTAAATTCTTTGAGTAGTTTAAAAGATAATCTTTCATATCACCACTGCAAAGTATGGCTGATCCACATATTCCAAAAGCTTTCCCAAAACCTATCATCAATATCTCAGGTCGTATTTGAAACATATCGCAACTTCCTCTTCCTCCTTCTCCAAATACACCTATTCCGTGAGCATCATCTACCATCAAATAGGAATCATATTTTTGAGATACTTCATGAATCATTTTTAATTTAGAAAAATTACCATCCATGCTAAAAATTCCTTCTGTAAATATGAGATTTTTGTCACCATAAAATTTTTGTAATAACGTCTGTAAAGAGTCTGCAGAATTATGAACAAACCTCTTAAAAGTAGATCTACTGAACGCAGCTGCTTCTACAAAAGAAGCATGACTTTTTTTATCTGCAAAAATCGAATCTTTTCTCTTCATAAGAGAAAATACAATACTCTGATTTGCTGAATAACCAGAACCAAATAGCAAAGCTTCTTCATATCCAAGCCATAATGATAATCTTCTTTCCAAAAGTTCATGTTCTTCACTATACCCAACAATATGTCCAGAACTTGAACTTCCATTACCATACCTATCTAATCCGATCTTCCAAGATCTTTTAATATCCTTGTTGAAACTTAATCCTAAATAATCGTTACTGGAAAAACTAACATATTCTTTATCGTTAAAAGTTATTTTTGTCGGATCATTCTGACGAATTACAAATCTATTTCTCCAAATATTTCTTCTTTTTCTAAGGTAAATTGATCTTTTTAAAAAAAATTTCCAACTATTATGAATATGCGTCATAGAAATCTTCAAAACGTAATTTTTCTTTTGAGGATAAGGATTTGTCATGTGAAAGATTGTTTAAATCATCAATTCTCATTACGTCAATATCCAATTTTTTAAATAATGCACGATCTTCCTTCTCATCTGGATTATCCGTAGTCAATAATTTACATCCAGAAAATACAGAATTAGCCCCTGCCATAAAACATAAAGTTTGCATCTGTTCATTCATATTTTTTCTTCCAGCAGATAACCTTATAAAAGATTGTGGAAGCATAATTCTAGCTACGGCTATTGTCCTGACAAAGTCAAAAAAATCTATATCTTCTTTATCAAAGAAAGGTGTACCTTTAATCTTAACTAACATATTGATCGGAACACTTTCTGGAGTTTTAGGCAAGTTAGCTAACTGAACTAAAAGAGATGCTCTATCTTTCGTTCCTTCTCCTAATCCTAAAATTCCTCCAGAACATACTTTAATTCCAGCTTTTTGTACTTTTTCAATTGTTTCAAGCCTTTCATGATATTTCCGAGTGGTAACAATTTTTTCATAAAATTCCTCAGAGGTATCTAAGTTATGATTATAATAATCCAACCCAGCTTCTGACAAAGAACGTGCTTGATTCTCACTTAAACTTCCAAGCGTCATGCAAGTTTCTAAACCTAAAGATTTCACCTTCCTGATGATCTTTCGTAAATACGGTATATCTCTATCATGAGGATTCTTCCAAGCTGCTCCCATACAGAACCGGGTAGCTCCTATTTTTTTGGCTTGCTTTGCAGAATCCACTATCTCTTTAATTTCTAACAGTTTTTTCGTTTTTAGTTCTGTCCTATATCGTGCACTTTGCGAACAATACTTACAATCTTCTGGACAGTTTCCAGTCTTAATTGATAATAAAGTACTAACTTGGATTGATTGCGGATTAAAATAAATTCTATGCGTCTGCTGAGCCTGAAAGATGAGTTCAAAAAACGGTAGACCGAACAGCTTGTCTGCTTGGGAAATTGTCCACTTTTTCTTCATTTAAACCTCTTGTTGAAGATAACAAATATTCTTAATTAAAATTAATTATGATATAAGTAATGAATAAAAATAATTGCATAAATATCAAGATGAAAAAATCAGAGATAAATTTCGATTCAAAACATGTTTGGCATCCATACTCTCCTATTAATCGTGCCATTTCTTCGATCCCAGCTGTTAGCGCTTCTGGAACAAAAATAAAACTATCCAACGGTAATTATTTAATTGATGGTATGTCTTCTTGGTGGTCTGCAATACACGGATACAACCATCCAATTTTAAATAAATCGATCAAAAAACAACTACAAAAAATGTCGCATATAATGTTTGGAGGAATTACACATAAACCCGCCATTTCTTTATGTAAGAAATTGATTAATATTACATCAAATAAATTAGAATGTGTATTTCTGGCTGATTCCGGATCTGTATCTATAGAAATAGCCTTAAAAATGGCTGTTCAATATTGGCAATCGAGAGGAAAAAAAAATAAAAAAAAGTTTGTAGCCCTACAATACGGATACCATGGAGATACACTGGGCGCGATGTCTGTATGTGATCCAAAGAATTCAATGCACAGTCTATATAAAGGATATCTACCAAAAAATTTTTTCACTAGAGCTCCATATTGTAATTTTCATGAAGATAGAAATCAAGAACATATTTTGTTTCTGGAAAAATTATTCGTTGACCATTCAAATCACATTTCTGCTATGATAATAGAACCTATAGTACAGGGAGCAGGTGGTATGCGATTTTATCATCCGAATTATCTGAAGAATGTGAGAAAATTGTGCGATCAATACGATGTTCTTTTGATTATAGATGAGATCGCCACTGGTTTCGGAAGAACAGGTAAGTTTTTTGCTTATGAATATGGTGATATTTTTCCAGATATACTTTGTCTGGGAAAAGCATTAACTGGAGGATATTTAACTTTAGCAGCTGTTATGACCACAAAAGATATCGCTAACACAATTTCTGAAGGAGAAGCTAAATGTTTAATGCATGGACCAACGTTTATGGCAAATCCGTTAGCTTGTGAGGTAGCAAACTCCAGCATAGATCTTTTAATAAGTGGTTCTTGGAGAAAAAAAATTAAAAAAATAGAAAAACAGTTGATCGAAGAGCTTGATTCGATCAGATTCAACGATTTAGTAAAAAATGTAAGAGTTTTGGGAGCGATAGGTGTAGTGGAAATGAAAAACCAAATAGATCTTAATATTTTACAAAAAAAATTTGTGGATTTAGGAGTATGGATTCGTCCATTTAGAAAAATAATTTATATAATTCCACCTTACATTATTGAAGAGAAAGATTTAACAAAACTTACTGATGCGGTTAAAGAAGTAATTTTTACGATATCAAACAGTGAGTTCGCATCAGATATAATCATCTGATTTCAAAAACTTAATACTTCTCCTCTCTATCATATTTAAATAAATAAATGTCCACATCAAGAATTACTATTCATGTATTGAATACATTAAAAATTTAGTATTTTCCTAAGAGAAATAAACATCTCTCTGTTAGATCTTATTCTAAAAAAAGAAACAATTCTACTTGCAGCACTCTTTCCTATTTTTACACTAGAATCAGAAAAAGAACATTTTCCTTCAGAGAATCTTAAAAACAATCGATAATAATCAAAGTTATTCGCTATAGTTCTAGATAAAACCTGTCCTACTCCTTGAATTCCTAAAGAATACAAAAATCTATCTAAAGTAGTGTTCTTCGATTGTTCAATTGAACAAATAATTTTTTTAGCAGAACGTTCTGTCATTCTATCTATCTTCAGTAAAGAACTACACTTTAAATGATACAAATCTACCGGATTTCTGACAATATTTTTTTTTACCAAATTTTTTACCATTACTTTTCCAATCCCGATAATGTTCATAGCTTTTTTTGAAACAAAATGGTTAATCATAGATTCTCTTTGAGAATCACAAACTATGCCTCCCATACATCTTATTTTTCCATTTTTCTCTAAATGAACCGAAGAATAGCAACTTGGACAACATTTTGGAGAAATGATCTCTTTGGAATATTGTCTCGTAGAAGAAGATATTTTTTCAATAATTTTCGGTATAACGTCTCCTGAAATACCTACAATAATTTCATCTCCTATCTTAATTCCAAGTCTCTTTATAAAATTCATATTATGTAAAGTTACACGACTAAATTGAATTCCATTAAATGATATAGTATTTATTTTTGCGATAGGAGTGATCGTTCCGGTCTTTCCAATCTGGAATATAACATCTACAAGAGTGGTTGTTTTTTTTTGAATAGGAAACTTAAATGCAATTGACCATTTCGGTGCATAAGATGTATAACCTAGAATTTTTTGGTATATTGCAGAATCAACTTTTATAACTATTCCATCTACTCCATAACATAGCTGATTTCTTATATCACAAGCAATTTTATAATACTCTAAAATTTCATCAGCAGATGAGCATAATTTAACATTTTCGATAATTGGAAAATTCCAACTTTTTAACAATATTAATGATTTAAATTGGTCTTTATAAAATTTAGCCAATCCATTATACTTGATAACACCAAAACCATAACTAAAAAAATTTAAGAATCTCTTTATAAGATTTTTTTGACATGTTTTTCTTATTAATCCTACGGCAGCACTTCTCGGATTAGAAAAAGTTCTTCCGTTCATTTGCTTCATATGTTTATTAAAATCTTTAAACTTTTTAAATTTCATAAAAATTTCTCCTCGAACTTCCATCAGATCTGGGATATATCCATGTTCATCTTGAATCAGCAATGGGATATCTTTTAATCTACAGACATTCGAAAAAATATCTTCTCCAAGAATACTGTTACCTCTTGTAGAAGCGCTATGAAGTCTTCCATTTTTATAAATTAAATTAACCGCCAACCCATCTACTTTCAACTCACAACAGAAATGTATCTCCTCGTTCTTCTTATTAAGAATCTTCAGTACCTTTCTATAAAATCTTAAACACTCATCTTCATGGAATATATTTCTCAATGAAAGCATCGGAGAATGATGTTTAACCAGATTGCTTCCACTCTTTAGATCAGAGACGATATGAATTTGTTTAGCGGAGTTTTTTTCTATATTATTCAATCTTTGAACCATTAAATCATATTCAAAATCTGGTATTTCTGATTTTCCAAATACATAATACAATCGTTGATATTTTTTAATCTTCTTTTTTAAACGAGATAAATATCTCTGCATGTTTTTATTCTTCATATTTTGATATTCTTTATAAGAATTTCGACTGTTTCAACCATTCAAATATGTTATAAATTTTTCGATAAAATGATTTATACAAAAAATAAAATCTATCATATTTAATAAGTAGAAAAACTAATCTTTTAAAAATTGAAAATTCAACACACGAATCATATATGACAAATGATCTAGAAATAAAAGTTTAATGTAAAAATCTATTGTAGAATTTGAAACTTTTGCGATAAAATGATCGATCTATGTAAGCATGCTTTCACATTGATCCATCTAAAATTCAGACCATATACAACAGATATCATTTGTTATATCTATACAATTTTCTAAAATGACAAAACATAACTTTCAAAAATAAAATATACTCAGTATACTAGAAACGTCAGATACCCTTATAAATTTAATATATTTATTTTTATAATTTCTGATTTGTACAAAATGTATTATTTTAAAAATCCTAATTAATTCTCTAGAATATCATGCCGAAAATTTGATGATTTATCAAAATAATTTGTGCATTCAATTAAACTTAATAATCAGGTCATCAATATGTTCCAAAAAGAAGTCATTGTAAACATTAAAAACGGTTTTCATATACGTCCAGCTTCTCAATTCGTAAAAAAAGCAAAAGATTTTTCTTCTGATATAACAATTATTTTTAAAAAAAAAATGGTTAACGCAAAAAGTTTATTCAGATTACAGACTCTTGGCATATCTTCTGGTGACATTATCACAATATCAGCTGAAGGAAAAGATGAAAGAAATGCCGTAGAGGTTCTAACAAGACTGATAGATCAACTGAAATAAAATGAAAAATTTATTTTAATTTTCTCTTAAACAAGTAAGGTATATTTATGATTAAAGGAATTCCAGTTTCTCCAGGAATTATCTCAGGAAATTGTGTTGTTCTTAAGAAAGAAAAAATTGCTATAAACTATAAAAAAATTTCCAAATGTCAAGTTAGAGACGAAATTAATGTTTTTTCTTATAACAAAAAAAAATCAGTAGATCAAATTAAATCTATAAAAAATTTTTTAAAGAAGAAGAAAGTAGATAAGGAAAAAATAGAGATATTCGAAGGACATATCATGTTGATTGAGGATGAAGAATTTGAAAGAGATGTGATAAGTTGTATACAAGATGAATATTACAGATCTTCTACAGCAGTTGCAAAAGTTATCGACCGTCAAATATCGATATTACGTAATGTAAAAGACGAGTATCTTAAAAATCGAATAATCGATTTTAAAGATATTAGAGAAAGAATAGTAAAAAATATAATGAAAATTCCTATTATTGATCTATCTACGATTTCAAAGAAAATTATTTTGATTGCAGAAGATCTATCTCCATCCGACATAGTACAATCAAAAACAGAAAAAATCATCGGATTGATTATGGATAAAGGAAACCTTAATTCTCATGTCTCAATCATAGCAAAATCATTAGATATTCCCACCATCGTTGGAACAAAACATGCTACCAAACTTATTGAAACAAATGATCATATCATTTTAGATTCGATCAACAACAGAATTTATAGAAATCCATCTCAAGAAAAAATAGAAGAAGTAAATAAAATCAAGATAAATCATGCAATTTGGAAAAAAGAATTAAAAAAACTCAAACATTTTCCAGCAATTACATTAGATAATCATAAATTTAGCTTACAATCAAACATTAGAGATAATACAGAAATAAATTTAATAGAAAAAAGTGGATCAGAAGGGATCGGATTGTACAGGACAGAGTTTTTGTTCATGAACCGAAGCAATCCTCCTACTGAAGAAGAACAGTTTCAAACTTACAAAGAAGTTGCAGAGATCATGAATCCAAGACCAGTCATCATTAGAACGATAGATATTGGAGGAGATAAATTTGTTCCATACATAAATATACCGAAAGAAGAAAATCCTTTTTTAGGATTACGAGCAATAAGAATCATAAAAAATAAAGAAGATATCATGTTGACACAATTACGAGCTATACTACGTGCAACTCATTTCGGAAATTTAAAGATCATGTTTCCGATGGTAATTTCTTTAGAAGAGATACTACATCTAAAAAGTCAACTTTCTTTTATTAAGAACCAGTTATCCCGTAAAAATTATATCTTCAGAGAAGACATAGAAATTGGAATTATGATAGAAACGCCTTCTGCAGCCATTATATCTAGAGAGTTGGCAAAAGAAGTAGATTTTTTTAGCATTGGAACAAATGATTTAACTCAATATACACTGGCAGTTGACAGAGGAAACCAATCGATATCTTATTTATATGATCCAATATCACCGTCTGTATTAAGATTGATAAAAAAAGTAATAGAAAATGCACATCAGGAAGGGAAAGAAGTGAGCATGTGTGGTGAACTGGCTTCGGATGAATTCGCGACGATTATCTTAGTTGGGATGGAATTAGATAAGTTCAGTATGAACTCTGTCTCTATTCCTAAGATCAAAAAGCAAATTCGAAGATTAAGATTTCAAGAAGCAAAAGAGATCACGGAAAAAATTTTAAGATTACCTTCTTCTAAAGAAATCAGAAATGAGATAGAGAGATTCCATAAAGAGAATGATATGCATTTTTGATCAAAAACAACAGTCCTTCGATCTGAAAGATATTGTAATCTAAAATTTTATAGTTAATGGATCAATCGCTTCTTCACCAATCCAGATTTCATAATGTAGATGCGGTCCGGTAGTTCTTCCAGTATTTCCAGAAAGACCGATTCTTTCACCTTTTTTCACCTTTTGTCCAGGTTTAACTAACAACTTAAACAAATGCATGTATTTCGTGATCAATCTATTTTTGTGATGTATTACAATGAAATATCCGGCGATATTACTATATCTTGCAGTAAAAACTGTTCCGTTAGCTACGGATAACACAGAGGTTCCAACAGGCATCGGTAAATCTATCCCTTTATGAGGAGAAATCAAACCAGTAACAGGATTGACCCTTTTCAGATTAAAATGAGAAGAAACCTTGAAGAATCTTTCAGCAGGATATTTCAAAAAATCGTTATCCGAATTCAAGAAGGATACTTCCGATACTTTTTCAACTCTAGAAAAAAAACTATTCTTATTTTCCAGAAGTATAATAAAGAAAGAAAGAAAAAATTGAAAGGATCTTTTAAAAATACAGTTCACTATGTCTACAAATTTTAAAATTTTTATGAACTATAAAGTTCATCATCTTCACTAAAATTTTACCTACCATGATATTTATCCAATTTCATAATCATCCTAAAAGATTTTTTTGAACCTTATATTTCTTTGTAACGTTTCTCAAATACTAAAAATTTCTTCTCTCAAGAGGTTAATAATACTTATAAAAATTAATCTATTTTTTAATAGAAGTATTATCAAAAAAAATATGATTTAAAGGATAACTTTCTTTAAATATAAAATTAACTTTCAAAAACACCACGTGCCTTCATATCATAAATAACATTCGTAAATCTGTAAAACTTTTTCAAGGATATTATTCCATAAAATAGTTGTCAAAAAATATTATCGATCTATCAAAATATTCCACGTACATACCTTTAAAACAAACATGCCGACATCTCTTATTTACTTGAATAATCGATATGAATCTTCAAGTAGATGTATTTACACATATAAAACAAGATGTTGCTAGTTCGAAATATCCTTCTTTATTCGACGTAAAGTATCATCCAACAGTCAACTATCGATAGATATCACGGTTAACATTAATTACACGATTCACAATTTTATTCATCTCTCGTTTAGATAGCGGTAATACATTGTGAACGATACGAAACTACTTTATCCTGAAGATATCTAAAGGAAGATAGCATCAATGAAATAAATAACCGATTTCAACCTTAAAAGCGCATAGTATCTACCCATATTTTGAATAACCTCATGAACAGATTCCCTGAATAATGGGAATGAAATAATACCTACCCATCTCTTTCGAAAAAAACTTCTTGCGAACTATATAATCCTTTATCCTTATTGACAATCCACAAACAAGATCTCATCACTCCTTCACAAAAAACATCTCTATTTTGTACAGTATGTTTGATATCTAATTTCTCATATCGGTTCGAAAATGAAATTCTATGTTCGCTGACACTACAGAAAGATCTAACAGAAGAAATGTTGATATTTTTATTTTGTGAATCTATCTTACAACAATCACGTCCCTCATCATTGAAATCTAAATTATTCTCTCTTACTATCAGTTCAGAAAAAATGTTTTTGATCTTAATGGATGTTCCAGAAGGAACATCGATTTTATCCTTATGATGAATCTCCATTATTTTTATAGCATAATTTTTTATTAAGAAATTAGAAAATTTTTGAAAGGATCTAAATAGAAAATTCATACCGAAACTAAAATTCTCAGAAATTAATATTGGAATACTCTGAGAGAATTGAGCAATGTAACGTATCTGTCTTTTATCAAACCCTGTTGTTCCAATGATAATCGGTTTACCCAGTTTCTTACATAAACTTACATGTTTCATTGTTCCTAAAGGACTGGTAAAATCGACAAAAATATCAAACTGATCAGAAATATTCTGATAACTAAAGTATGATCTGATTTTAATACCTTTTTTCAAGCTTTCTTCTAAAAGAAATTTTATTAAAAATCTTCGATCTTTAGAAAAGAATTTAATCAAACTTCCTCCCATCCTTCCAGAAGACCCTGCTATAACTATCCTGATACGATTTCGATCATATTCAGAAACGTTCATTTTATCTATAACTCTCCATTTTTCTCATAAAAGAACAATTACTCTCACAATTTAAAATTTGAAACGTTCGAAGATTTTACAAGTTCAAAAACGAAATCTTGGAGATCTAAAAATCGTTCTCTCTTCTACAGAAGTTGGAATCTCTTGAACTTCGTCAAATCCAACAACCTTTAATCTTTTAATTATCTCAGATATCGCTGAAGATGGAGTAGAAGCTCCCGCAGTCAATCCAACAGATGACAATTGATCAAAAGATATATTTTCAATATCCTCTACAGAATCGATCAAGTAACTCCTCACTCCTAAACCATTAGATAGTTGAAGTAAACTATTTGAATTAGAAGAGTTCTTGGATCCAACTACTAAAATTATGTCAGATCGTTCAGATAGATTCCGTAAAGCTTCTTGCCTGTTTCGGGTGGCGTAACATATTTCCTCAGAACTAGGTCCTAGAATTTTCGGAAATTTAGAAAATAATTTTTGTACTATTTTTTTTGTACTATCCATCCATAAAGTTGTCTGCATTGAAAAAATTAAATTTTCTGTGTTTCGAATTTTTAAACGATCGATTTCATGTAAGGAATTAACGACATGTATTTCAGAACCATTATTTTCTTCATATTGTCCTAATGTTCCCTGAACTTCCGGATGTTTTGGATCTCCAATCAAAATGACATCTTGAGAATTCCTACTAGCTCGATGAATTCTATGATGTATCTTCTTAACTAAGGGACATGTAGCATCTAATACGGATGAAAAATCTCGATTCTTCGCTTCTAAAAAGATAGATTTCGACACTCCATGTGCAGAGAATACCAAAACTGATCTATCTGGAATATCGGAGATATCTTCAACAAAGGTAACTCCTCGATTACGAAAATCTTCAACAACATGGGTATTGTGAACAATCTCATGTTTTACATACACTGGGTGACGAAGATCAAGAGCAAAGTTAACATAATCGATTGCCCTACGTACTCCCGCACAAAATCCTCTTGGATTAGCTAAAAATATCTTCATAATTCGTATATTTCCATCCATTTATTTGTTGTAATTTTCTACAATTTTAAAAAATTTAATATCTAAACATGTGACTAAGTGATAATGATTCTACAATATAGAAATACAAATTTTCTAAAATATAAACACTATCTATTTCTCAAAATTTATCATTAATTTATCAAAAAAATATTTCATAAGCTAACATAGCTTCTCCCAAAAATATCGAAACATCCGCTAGATTAAAAGCTGGAAGATGATATTTCCCTAGATGAACATCTATAAAATCAATTATATATCCGTGAATCAATCGATCTACCAAGTTACCAAGAGCTCCAGCAAAAATCATAGAACAAGCAACATGCTTTTTTTGAGTACTTTTTTCTTTAAAAACATGACAGAACAGAGTACATAGAGAGAACAATGTTATAAAAAATAATAAAAAATGGAAAAACTTTTTTCGAACATCAGCGAACAATCCAAATGCAACTCCGTAATTCCTAATGAATCTAATATTTAAAAAATTACTCAGACAGATCGTATTTGATAATCCTATTATGTTAAAGAGAAACAATTTCGTGATACGATCAAAAAGAAAAATAAAGAAAATTAAAAAAAGATGGAGAAAAAGTATTTTTTTGAATTTCATCAAACAAATTTCCTGATTTCTTCCTTTTTTAAAAGGTTTAATACACATCTGTGACATAAATCATCGAATTTATGTTTTTTTTCACGTCCTTCGAAGATATTGAAATAATACCAACAACGGTTACATTTTTTTCCGTTCGATCTACTAACTTCTACTTTTAATCCATGTAAATCAGTTAAATCTGCTTTCATAGCGCAACATTTTGAATTTTCAACGTCCATAATTTTGACTGACGATACTAAAAACAAGAACTTTAGTTCTTTCTCTAATACTTGCAACACTCCTGCTATTTTCGAATCAACGTAAAGGACTACATTAGATTCCATAGAATGGTTAACAATTTTTTCTCGTCTCTTTCTTTCAATTACCTTATTGACCTCTTTCTTCACAAGAAACACAAGATCCCAATTTTCCATACTAATGACAACATTATTTTCAGATATTTCTTGTAAATATACATAATACTGATCTGAAAATAGATTGTTTTTAATCAGATCTTCAGCAAGAAATTTCCAAACTTCATAAGATGTAAAAGGTAATATCGGAGAAATCCACCTAACTAAAGCTGAAAGTATATGAAAAAAAGCAGTTTGACCACTCCTTCTCGAGAGACTATTACTTAAATTCATATATTGGCGATCTTTCACTATATTGAGATACTCAGAACTCATCTCAATGGAACAGAACGTCAATAAAGCGTTAATCACCTTATGAAAATTGTAATTCTCATAGTATCTTATAATTTTTTTCTGAAATCTTTTGGTGATCATCAAAATCCTTTGATCTAACGCAATCATGTTTGTAAAACAAATTCCGTCAGTTTTTATATTAAAATCTTTTATGTTAGATAACAAAAAACGGATAGTATTTCTTATCTTTCGATAATGATCAACGATTCCAGAGAGTATCTCTTTCGAAATATTGATCTCCTTACTATAGTCAGAGGATGTGACCCATAATCTTAAGATATCTGCTCCAAACTCATTTATAATTTCTTTAGGAGAAATAACATTTCCGATGGATTTGGACATTTTTTTCCCATTTTTATCCACCACAAACCCATGAGTGATGATTGTTTTACACGGAACGTCATTGCTGACAGCCACTGATAAAATTAAGGAAGACATGAACCAACCTCTGTATTGATCAGATCCTTCTAAATAAACATCTGGAATATAATCCTTAAAATCATCGTTTATTGAAGAATAATTGATCGATCCAGAATCAAACCAAACATCCAATACATCTTTTTCTTTGAAGTATTTTTTTGAATCCCCATTCTTTAGGAATTCGTCGATACTGACATTCCACCAATACTCACCTCCAAAACATTTTACCTTTTTGGAGATATCTGATATGAAAGATAAAGTATCTGGATGCATCTTATTGTTTTCTTTATGTATGAAAATAGGAATTGGAGTACCCCATGATCGCTGTCTAGAAATACACCAATCTGGACGTTTTTGAACCATTTCTTCCATACGTTCTCTGCCCCATTTAGGGTACCAAGAAATGCTATCTATCTTACTTAATATCTTTTCCCTTAGATGATTTTTATGCATGCTAATGAACCATTGAGTAGTGGATCTGAAGATAAGAGGAACGTTGTGCCTCCAACAAAACGGATATTTATGGAAGATATTTTTAGAAATGAAAAAACAATTTTTCTCTTCTAAAATTTTTGTTATTTGTTCATCAGATTTAAAAATAGATAATTTATCTAGAATAGGATGTACATGATTGACAAATCTTCCTCTTTTATCAATGATGTTCGAGACTTCTAATTTATATTTCATTCCAATATCATAATCTTCTAGTCCATGACCTGGCGCAATATGCACCAAACCAGTTCCTTCGTTTAGATGAACGTGATCACTTAAAACGATCGGAACTTTAAAATCTGTGATGGGATTAGAAAACATCGAAGATTCTAACATTGATCCATGGCAGCTCGATAGAATTTTTAATTTACTCACATTCATTACTTTCGCAAAAGATTTTAGAAGACCTTCAGCCACTATAAAAACAAAATTATTCGATTCCACTAGAAGATATGTGAAGTCTCTGTTAACTCCTATAGCTCTATTAGCAGGAATTGTCCATGGAGTTGTCGTCCATATAATAGCGTAAATTGGTAAACAAGAAGGTGAACTTTTCTGAAATCTTCTACAGATATCCAGGGAATTTAAAGATTTGAATGCTACGTACAAAGATAAAGAACATTTTTGAAGATACTCTAACTCTGCTTCTGCTAAAGCTGATTGACATTGAATACACCAATATACTGGTTTTCTTTTTCTGGTCAAATGACGATTTTTGATGATTTTCCCCAATGTTCGAATAGAATGTGATTCTAAATTAGGTTCCATAGTCATATAAAACCGATTCCAATTTGTTAAAATTCCCATTCTTTTAAAATCACTTTTTTGTCTTTCAACTTGATATAATGCATATTTTCTACATTCTTTACGAAATTCAAAAAAATGGTGTTTATTGAATAATTTTCCTTTATTTTTTTCTACTTGATTTTCGATCGGTAATCCATGGCAATCCCATCCGAGTACAAATGGGGAATCGAAACCATTCATTCTCTTTGAACGTATTAAAACATCCTTAAGGATTTTATTAACTGCATGACCAATATGAACATCTCCATTAGCATATGGAGGACCATCATGTAATATGAATGTTTTTTTTCTTATTTGAGAACTACGAATAACGTCATATAATTTGTTTTCATCCCATTCTTTTAGAAGTTTAGGTTCTTTTTCCTTCAAATTCCCATACATCGAAAAACTTGTTTTTAATAAATTGATGGTTTCTTTGTAATTCTTCATATATTCCTACCGAAATAAAAAGAGTCAAAAAAAATTTTTGCTTGATCTATGTCCTTATGAATCTGTCTCGTCAATTCAAAAATAGAACTAAATCTTATTTCTTCACGCAGTTTTTTATGTATAACGATATTAATGTAACTACCATACATGTTCATCTTGGTATCAATTAAATGTACTTCAATTTGTCTTTTCCTTCCTTCTACAGTAGGTCTAATTCCTACATTTACTACGGATTTTATTGCATTATCTAACAGACCTTGCACTTCAGCAACATATACTCCTTTGATAGCTATCGAAAAATATCTGAAAAGTAAATTGGCAGTTGGAAAACCGATAATGCTACCAAATTTATTTCCATGAACTATTTTTCCACTTAATTGATAAGGTCTTCCCATCAAATTTTTAGCTAAACTTAAGTCATCCTGTAATAAAGCTTTCCTAACGGATGTACTACTAACTCGGACACCGTATTTGAAAAAACTTTTCATTTTAAAAACGTGAAATCCATATCTTCTTCCAGCTTGAAAGAGATGTTTAAAAGTTCCAAGTCTGTTTTTACCGAACTGAAAATCATCTCCTATGATTAATAATCTTATACCTAATCTTTTGATCAATAGATTATCAATAAAATCTCTATGCGTCAGACAAGAAAATGATCGATTGAAATTTACGCACAACAGATAATCTATTTCATACTCTGAAATATATTTTATCTTATCTCTCAACCCAGTTAAACGAGCTGGAGCCAATTCTCCTAAAAAAAATTCTAACGGTTGGGGTTCAAAAATCATTACTATAGTTGGAGATCCTGGATGTTTACATTGAATTAATTTTTTTAATATCATCTGATGACCAATATGAACAGAATCAAAATTTCCTATTGTCAAAGAACAACCATAATGTTGATTACGTATATTATGTATTCCTCTAATTAGCTTCATGACATCTCAAAAAACTATCGCATCAATAATTTATAATTCGCACAGAAGTTATTTTTAAAAAGAATTTTATCGATTGTAGTTGGATAAAAGTTGAAATACTTTTGACAAAGTATCAATAGAACAATTATAATCGAAGGTATGTATGAGATTTAAAGAAAAAAAAAGTTAAATAAATGGGATCTTCTAAAAAAACAGTTAAAAAGTCAGAAAAGTCACGTCATAATAATACGAGACGAAAATCAATGGTTAAAACTTTTACAAAAAAAGTTCTACTATTCTTATACAAGAATGAAATAGATGAAGCGAAACGCTACTTTAATAAAGTTCAATCAATACTTGATAGATTCTCTCAAAAAGGTGTAATCCACAAAAATAAAGCTTCCAGAAAAAAATCGAGGCTATCAAAGAAGATCAATCAGCACGTAAAAATTTTTAGAAATGAACAATAGTGAACGAGCAAACTTAAATTTTTAGACTACATGAATGTTTTAAGCATCATCATATAATTTACTCTTTTCATTGTTTTATTACCATTTTTCTTCTCTGCTCTTTCTTAGGTAAAGTGAACTGTAGAAGAATCACTCCGATACTTGCCGATATCCAGGATCCTAAGAATATTCCAACTCTAGAATAACTTAACAGATTATCATAACGATATTGATCAAAAGTTATTCCCGCTATAAATATCGACATCGTGAAACTTATTCCACAAAGTATAGAAGTTGCAAATATTTGACTTATTTCGATTCTTTTTGGAAAGTTTACAACCTTTAATCTTAACATCAGCAAGATAGAAAGAAAGATTCCAGTTGGTTTTCCGATTACTAAAGCAGAGATAATACCGATTGATACCGTAGAAAATACTGTAGAAGATATGTTTGACAAAATTTCATTAAAATCAACTCCAGAGTTAGAAAATGCAAATATCGGTAAAACAAAGTAATTTACAAATAGACGAAGTATTTTTTCAACATTCACAGAAATATCATCATATCTATCGATTGGAAGCATTAAGCCTACAATTACTCCAGATATGGTAGCTTGAACTCCAGAGAATAACAAAAAGTACCATAATATGATGCCAAAAAATAAATAAGGTAGAATGTTTCTTACTTTACATGAACACATAAGAAACAATATTATAACCGGAAAAATAGAAAGGAATAAATAAAGTAGGGAAATAGATTTAGAATAAAAAATAGAAACTATTAAGATCAAAATCAGATCATCTACAGTCGCTAGCGTAAGTAAAAAGATTTTTAGTTCTTTCGAAACGCGATCTCCAAAAATAGAGATTACTCCTACGACAAATGCTATATCAGTAGCAGACGGGATAGCCCATCCTTTCCTGGTAATCTCATTAGAATGGTTAAAAATAAGATAAATTACGATCGGAACGACAACTCCACCGATTGCTGAAAATATTGAAAAGATCGCTTGATCTCTTTTTCTTGATGAACAATTTTTTGAAAATTCTCTCTTGATCTCCAAACCAACCGTTAAAAAAAATATACTCATCAATCCATCGTTGATCCAATTTAAAAAAGATTGGTCTATTTTAATAATATTCCAAACATTAAAGGATATAGTAGCTCTCAAAATATCATAATATAGATCTTTACAGGAACTATTCGCAACATATAATGATAGAATGGTTGATATTACCAACAATAATCCTACGATTAAATCAGATAATAAAAACTTCCTCAAATGAAAAATGAATTTAAACATCATCTCTGAAAATTTCTGTGATATTTCCAAAAACATTAGAATAAGATAGAAATCCGTTCATCGAAACATATAAAAATCACCAATAAAATAGAGCAGTTGAAAGACATGATAAGAAAAGTATCGCAAAATAAAATTTATACCTTACAATTCAAAAAAATAAATCAATAAAATGTACCTCATTTTTTTGAATAAAAAACCTATCTTTCAAGATCAAGGAGCGTAAAAAATACTAATTCGATAAAAACATTAAATTTATTAAAATATCATCTCCTTGAATTCCTTTTTAAAAAAACCTTCAATCTTTCTAAGAAATTGTTAGAAATCGGATTGTTCTGTCGACAACCTATTTTCTTTTCGGTTATTTCTTTAAATTTCCCCAAAAGTTTCTTTTGACTCTCGTTCAGACAAACTGGAGTTTCTATCAGAACCTTACATATTAAGTCTCCCATATGATATGAAGAACATATCCCATTTCCTTTTATTCTAAACATCCTGCCAGTCTGAGTTTCAGGAGGAATTCTCAATGAAACTACCCCACCCTTTATTGTTGGAACATCTACTTCTCCACCTAATGAAGCCGTTACGAAATCAATTGGAATCTCACAATATAAATCGTTCTTCTCTCTCCAAAAAATCTCATGTTTTTTTACATTAATACGAACGTATAGATCACCGTTCGATCCTCCATTTTTTCCACTTTCTCCTTCTCCACTAAGACGAATTCTACTTCCATTACAAACCCCCGAAGGAATTTTGACCGACAATACCTTATATCTCTTAACTTCCCCATTTCCATTGCATTTGTTACAAATATCTTGCACGATCCTACCTTTACCTAAACAACTTGAACATGTCTGTTGTACGGTAAAGAAACCTTGTCTTGTTTGAATTTGACCTAATCCATTACAACTTGCACAAGTGATCAAATGAGTACCAAACTTCGATCCATTTCCATTACAAGAACGGCACATAACTAACTTCGGTATCCTGATCTCCTTTAAAACTCCAAACACCGATTCTTCCAAAGAAAGAGAAATCTCATATTGTAAATCCGATCCCCTACTTCTATACGAACGCTTATTTCCTCCAAATATATCTCCAAAAACATCGCCAAATATATCTCCGAAATCTGATGTACTTCCAGAAGAAAAATCGTTATTAAATCCACCGTTCATCTTGATTTGATCAAAAGCAGAATGACCGTACTGGTCATACGTAGATCTTTTTTGTGGATCTGATAATATCTCATAAGCTTCTTTAATTTCTTTAAAACGATCTTCTGAATGCTTATTTCCTTTATTACGATCTGGATGATATTTCATAGCTAATCTTTTATACGCTTTTTTAATATCCTTATCTTCAGCATCGTTAGGAATACCTAATATTTCGTAATAGTTTCTTGTTGTCATTCTATTTGCCACAGAAATAAATATAGAAATAAGGGCGACGAGAAACTCGACGCCCATCAATGATTAAACAATATTCTTACTATTTTTTGTTATGATCTTTTACTTCTTCAAATTCAGCATCTACTATATTTTCCTTATTGTTCTCTTTTTTGGAAGAAAAATCATTCTGATTCTTTTGATTATCTTCTGTACTTTTATTATCTTTATATTTCTCCAACAGTTTAGAGGATGAGTTAATTACATCTTGGATGCTGCTTTCTATTTTCTGTTTATCCTCAGTTTTGATATGCATTTCTAGAATATTTAGATGTTTTTCTAAATCTTGTTTTTCTTCAGATGTTACCCCGCTGATCTCTGCAAGTTGCTTTCTAGTACTATGAATTAACTGATCTGCCTGGTTTTTAACCCTAACTAATTCTTCAAATTTTCGATCAGATTCTGCATTTACTTTTGCATCATTCACCATCTTTCTTATTTCTTCTTCTCGCAATCCAGAAGAAGCCTTAATAGCTATTTTCTGTTCTCTCCCTGTTTTTTTATCTTTTGCAGAGACATGAAGAATACCATCTGCATCAATATCAAATGTTACTTCAATTTGAGGAATGCCTCTCGGAGCTGGTTGGATACCATCTAAGTTGAATTGACCAAGAGACTTATTATCAGAAGATCGTTTTCTTTCTCCTTGAAGGATATGTATTGTAACAGCAGATTGATTATCTTCTGCAGTGGAGAATATTTGACTATGTTTGGTCGGAACAGTAGTATTCTTAGAAATCAGAGTTGTCATTACTCCACCCATCGTTTCTATTCCAAGCGACAACGGTGTTACATCCAATAATAAAACATCCTTTACATCCCCTGCTAAAACACCGCCCTGTACGGCAGCACCGATTGCAACTGCTTCATCAGGATTAACATCCTTTCTAGGATCTTTCCCAAAAAAATCAGCTACAGCTCGTTGAACCATTGGCATTCTAGTTTGACCACCAACTAAAATAACATCTTGGATTTGACCAATACTAAGATTCGCATCTTTTAGAGCTATCTCAACAGGATTCATTGATCTTCGAATCAAATCCTCTACTAAAGACTCCAATTTAGCCCTCGTAACCTTTATGTTCATATGTTTAGGTCCAGAAGAATCTGCCGTAATATACGGTAAATTAACTTCAGTCTGATGAGAAGACGAAAGTTCAATTTTAGATTTTTCTGCAGATTCCTTGAGTCTTTGCATGGCTAAAGGATCATTTTTCAAATCGAAACCACTCTCCTTTCTAAATTCATTGACTAGGTAGTTTATTAATCTATTATCAAAATCTTCTCCTCCAAGATGGGTATCTCCATTTGTAGCAAGAACTTCATACGTTTTTTCTCCATCCACTTCATCTATTTCAATAATAGAAATATCAAACGTTCCTCCTCCAAGATCATAAACAGCAACTATTCTATTTCCAATCCCTTTGTCTAATCCATATGCTAGGGCTGCAGCGGTCGGTTCATTAATTATTCTTTTTACATTCAAACCCGCGATTCTTCCTGCGTCTTTTGTAGACTGTCTTTGAACATCGTTAAAATATGCAGGTACCGTAATTACCGCATCAGAAACCTTTTCTCCAAGATAATCCTCAGCTGTTTTTTTCATTTTTTTTAAAATTTCTGCAGAAATTTGAGGTGGAGCAATTTTTTTTCCTTTAACTTCGATCCAAGCGTCTCCATTTTCTGCTTCTATAATCTTATACGGTAGAATAGAAATATCTCTTTGCACCTCTTCTTCTTGAAATCTACGTCCAATTAATCTTTTAATTGCAAAAAGAGTATTCTTTGGGTTTGTCACAGCTTGTCTCTTTGCCGGCTGTCCTACCAATATCTCTCCTTCTTGAGAATAAGCGATTATAGATGGAGTAGTTCGATCTCCCTCACTGTTTTCCAACACTTTAGCATGCCCTCCATCCATAGTAGCTACGCAAGAGTTTGTCGTTCCAAGATCAATTCCAAT
This sequence comes from Candidatus Riesia pediculischaeffi, assembly GCF_002073895.1. Classification (GTDB taxonomy): domain Bacteria; phylum Pseudomonadota; class Gammaproteobacteria; order Enterobacterales; family Enterobacteriaceae; genus Riesia; species Riesia pediculischaeffi. The sequence continues at coordinate 43,345 of NZ_CP012839.1, forward strand.
AATTTTTCCCATTCAGTTCCTCCAAATCTAATAATTTTTAACTGCAGTCCTTTCAATGATCACTAACATGATTTTTATGAAACTCATTTGAATATCAAGAACATGTATTTCATACAGAAAGATTTTCACCTCAATATGAGAGATTGGGGCATTCATCATGTTCGTCAAGGGCAGAAGAAAAAAAATTCTTTTAATAGAGAAGATGTAGGAATAGTACCAAAAAAATTTTTTAAATATTTTAGAAAAGAAAAGTTAAATAACCGAATTTTTATATATCAAAAGTAACGAAAGGAACATTCATTTTTAAAAATGAGCAAATCTCAAACACTATTTTTCACAACTAAACAATATGATCAAAAAATATTTTTATAAAAATCTATCGAAGATAATTTTCTTTATTCGATTTTGATCAAGGAAGAATTTATAAATCCCATTAGATAAATTAAAATTAGCCATGTTGTTAGAACAATGTTCCCAGTAAAAATCCGATTCTGTCATTTTACTACTTGTTTCACAGTAACCCATTGAATATGAAATAGGGCTCATGTTGTTGTCTATTGTACCTGGAGAATTTTTTAACTCTTGTAGCAAATATGACGGAATAGTCAAATAATCACACCAAGAAAGATCAAAGATATGATTGATGTTTCGAATACTTGCTCCGATAATATTCGTGCGATACTTATTGATTTTATAATACTCATAAACTTCTTTTACAAAGCTAACTCCAGGATCTTTTAGAGGGAGATCGAAACTCTCTTCATCTTTATTTTTCTGATACCAATCGGTAATTCTTCCAACAAAAGGAGAAATAGAATGAACTTTAGAAATTGCGCAAGCTTTCGCCTGCGCAAGAGAAAATAATAATGTTAAATTACAGTTAATTCCGATATCTTCCAATCCGCTTGTATACCTTGCCAAGTGGCGGCGATTTTAATTAACACTCGATCTCTCTGTATACCTTCCTTTTCTAATTTATGAATAACATCTTTAGATTTAGTGAAACAATAATCTTCATCATAAGAGAATCTTGAATCGATCTCTATTGATATTCTACCGGGAACTATCTTAAGAATCTCTAATGTCAATTTAACCAAGATAATATTGTACAAATCGGAGATAATCTCTTTTTCAGGAAGATTTCTAAAATCAAACGAAGAAAAAATATCTTTTATAAAATAACTATTTTTACGATCTTCAACGAATCTAAGTATCGAAGAAGGATTGGTGGTGACATCGTGAGGTTGATATCTTCGAATATCTTCTATATCTGATGTGTCAGCCATCACGTTTGTTATGTTTTTTAAGGAATCTAATTTATTCATATTGATATTCTGCTTTATACGAAAGTTAAAATTATTTCATGTATCAGAATAAAATGTTTCCACTCAATGAGATATGATATTTGAATAATTAACGATATCGCGATGATTTTTCTCAATCAGTCAAAAGTTTTAAAAGACCGCGTTTAAATGACAGAACAAGGCCATCAAAAATACACAACTTCATTCTTCTTTTTTAAAGAAGAATTGATGACATAGTCTTAATGTATCATTTGCAAGATCATCTTGAACAACAATGGACATTACTGGATCAAAACGATCTGTAAGGACTAAATATATTTTTATATCATAAGAACTTAAAAAGTTTGATAAATTTTTTAAATTTTCCTCGTAAGAAATATTTAAACCTCCAATTATCGATATGATAGACAATTTTTCTACTATAGTAAAACTTTTTATTTCGTTTTCTTTCTTATCAAACATGAAATTCCTTTTCAATATGTAACAAACACTCTTTTTTTTATGAAAATACAAATGTAATTCCTGTTTCTTTGGATTTCGAAGATTTTTAGAAGTTATTATTAATATTTTAAACTCAAAAAATTTGTTAAAAATTCTACATTTAATTTTTTCTATAATCTTCTTATTATCGCTATAAATTACAACAACTACTATATTTTTGATACTCGTAATTCCCTTTACTGCCATTAAACAATTTATATTTTTTGAAACATTGGAGATCAGCGTTCCTGTTGAATGCGGAGAAAAAGTGTTTTTGATAACACATGGAATATTGAACTTACGAATCGGATAAACTGCTCTGTGATGCAATACATTTGCTCCAAATTTAGAAAGTAAAATCGCATCTTTATAAGAAATTCTTTTAATCAAATGAGAACATTTAACAATATTTGGATCACAAGAATATATGCCGTTTACGTCCTTCCATATTTCGCAAATGTCTGCTCTTAAACATACGGAAAGAACAGATGCAGAATAATCTGATCCATTTCTTCCAAGAGTAACAATTTCTTTTTTGTTGTTTACAGCTACGAATCCAGCCATTAAAATGATGTGGTCTTGTGAGATTTTTAATGAGGAAAATTGATTAATTGATTTGTCTAAGTTAATTTTAACGTCTAGATAGTTCGTACAATCGGAAAGTAAAAATTTGATTGGGTTAACAACTGTTGTAGGATAACCGAAAGAATAGAAGATTTCCGACATGATATCAACCGATAACTTTTCTCCCATATACATCAATCTAGGATGGATCGTTTCTGAAAGATTTGCTAATCCAACAGAAATTTTTCTTAATTTGTCATAAAAAAAATTAATTTCCTTTTCCACCTTAAATTTAATCTTCATAAATCTAAAATGAGAACGATGTATTTTTAATTGTGAAATGAGAGAAAAAAAAAATCCTCAATCCTCCGAACATGAAATAAAATGTTACCGTTCTTATTTGCTGCTTCAATCGCTTCTAGAATAAAATCTGTTAATCTTCCAGGGGCCGACAATACGATTGCGATCGGTTCGTATTGAAATTTCTCTATTATGATTTTAGCTACATGAATCATATTTCTATGATCTGCAAGAGATGTTCCTCCAAATTTTAAAACTTTCATAGAATTTCCTAGAATTTAATTTTTTAATCTTTTATACGAAAAACATTTCATTTATTTAAAAATGAAAATCGATTTAAAGTTTATTTTTAGAAGATTTTGATATGTTATTATATATAAAAAAGTGATCTATTAACTTTTAAAACGGTAATCTATATGGACGTATAAGAAATCAGATAGATTTATGAGATTTGAAAGATAATTTTTAACACGTTCCTATGAACCATATAAGAAGAATTCTTATCATTTTAAAAAACATTGGAAACGGAAATAAAATTGTAAATAATCATATTTTCTAAAAATATCGACGTTGCACTCTCGTGTGTATAAACATTAAAATAACCACGAAAGATATGATCTTTTTAACTTTGAATTAAGATGAAAAATTTTTATAAGATGGATCCTATGATGTAAAAGCAACGTTATTTAATCGAAATATAGAAAAAAGATCAACTCTATAAAAACGTAGAGATAACATAAACATATCTTTAAATCATGAATTCAACTTTTATAAGAACCATAAGTTCGTCTCTATTCGTAGAACAATAAAAATTTTTGAAAAATAATGACTCTATTAATGATTGATCGTTAAAAACGATCAACAACATAAATAAAATAATTTCAACGATTCATTAAGTTCCTGAAAGTAAATTCATTAAATCAATGTAACATAACACAACTGAAATAACTTAACAGATGAACAAAATCACTATATTAAACATTTTCAATCATTTAATTTTACAAAAAAAAAAAGATATAAAAAATTAAAAAAGATATCGAAGGTATAGATGATCATTAAAACTATCTAATATTTTTAAAATTGAAACATATCGAAGTATTTTCTTACATGAGTGTAACAATGTGTTTTGTTCTTAAAGAACATGAGGTTTGATCCCATGTGTTAAGGTTTCAATTTAGTGTATAAAGAACAAACGTCTTAAGGTTACAAAAATAAGAGATCTACAACGGTAAGAATACTTTTCGTATTAAATGATACGTGATCCAATTCTTTTAATTTTTTTAGTTTTGATCGAGAAATATGATTGATAATACTATCAATATTTTCAAAAAAATTAAATCTGAAATACGATTGGTAAAGAATATATTAAATATATGCGATGTAATCATGATATTTTTTATAGAATAAGGGTTAAATACAAGAATTATATCTCAAAATATTTACTAAATTTTAGTTGTTATTACAGAAGTTGATAGAAGAAATATAGAGAAAGGAAATTACTAATTTCAACATATTAAAATATAATAAATCACACTGCATGACGATAAATTCCTAGATTTTTTATAAAAGCGATCTACTATAAAACATTATAAATCTAACACAATCCTATACCATTTTATGTTTAATAAAATATCTGATGAATATATCAAATCTGTATTTGATCATGCTGCAAAGAAATATGACGTAATGAACGATATAATGTCGGTTGGTATGCATAGGATGTGGAAAAATTTTATGGTAAAAATCTGTAACCCAAAACCACATTCTATCGTTCTGGACTTGGCCGGAGGTACGGGTGATTTAACAATAAAATTTGCACAAAAGCTTAAAGATTCTGGAAAAATATTTTTAGTTGATTCCAACAAATCAATGTTAACAGTCGGAAAAAAAAAAATACGAAATTTCGGTCTAATAAAAAATATATATTATATTCAAGCTTCTGCAGAAAATTTACCTTTTGCAAATTTTTCCTTTGATGTAGCAGCAATTTCATTCGGTCTAAGAAATATGTGTAATCAAGAGAAATCTCTTAGATCTGTTTTCAGAGTTTTAAAAACAGGAGGAAAATTAGTGATATTAGAGTTCTCCAAACCTTATTCTGAAGTGTTAAAGAAATTATACTCTGTATATTCTTTTTCTTTTCCGTATGTTGGATTACTACTATTTAATAACTCTTTTAGTTATCGTTATTTGATAAAATCAGTACAGACCTATTATGATCAAAAACATCTAAAAAAAATCATTAGAGCGTCTGGGTTTAATAAAATATCTCATTTTAATTTGCTTGGAGGTATAGCTTCGATTCATGTTGGATTCAAAACCACATTATATTAGATACTTCATACAATCTGTTCTCTTTAAGTTAGAAAAAATTCTTTTAAAAAGGGAATCATGCAGAAAGCTGATAGTAAAGTAAAAATTTTTAATATTTTATAACGATGAAGTAATTTCTGCACTACATTGAAAATAAAAGAAATAAGAAGGATCTTTTTTATACTTAAAGTTTTTTTGAAACATAGATTGTTAGGTATTCTTATACTTAAAAGAAGTAAATTTCTTTCTTACATGATACATTCAAAAAAACCGATCGCTCGAAGAATTTGTTTGAGCTTTCAAGAGCTCGGTCCAATATGGATCAAGTTAGGACAGTTTTTATCTACTAGAGAAGATCTATTATCTAAAAAAATTTGTAAACAACTTTCTTCTCTCCAAAATAGGGTTTCAGTATTTGACGGAAAGTTAGCTAAATCATATATCGAAGAATCTTTAGGAAAAAAAATTCAAGAAATATTTGCTGATTTTAATGAAATTCCATTAGCTTCCGCATCGATCTCACAAATTCATGGAGCAATTTTAAAAAAGAATAATCTTTCGGTAATCATTAAAATAATTCGACCGGAAATCTTATCAACAATAAGAACTGATATTAAATTATTGTTCAAACTATCCGATTGGATAAATTTTTTTAAAAAAGTTAAGTTCTTTGATTTGATAGAACTAATCTCAGAGTATAAAAGAACTATCATTAAAGAATTAAATTTATTAAATGAATCTGTAAATACAATGCAACTAAGAAGAAATTTTAAAAATAGCAGTATGCTATATATACCAAAGATATACATAGAGTATTCTAGGACAAACGTCATGGTTGCAGAAAGAATTTACGGAATATCTATTTCCAATGTTAAAAAATTAAAAGAACGTAATTTAGATTTGAAGAAGTTAGCTGAAAATGGAGTAAAAATATTTTTTACTCAAGTTTTTCGAGATAATTTCTTTCACGCTGACATGCATCCAGGAAATATATTAGTTGATGATAAATTGTCAAAATATATTGGTGTCGATTGTGGAATAGTTGGTTCTTTGACAAAGAGACATAGATACTTTCTTGCAAAAAATTTCATTAATTTCTTCAACAGAAACTATCGGAAAATAGCAGAATCCCTCATAGATCTATCTGAAAGGGAGGATAAAGATGAATCTGAAATTTATGAGATAGAACTATTCGTTAGAACTATATGCGAACCAATTTTTAAAAAACCAATTTCAGAAATTTCTTTTGGAAAATTTTTGCTAAGATTGTTCTCCATATTTAATAGATTTAACGTAAAAATCCATCCGCAAATTGTTCTATTACAAAAAAATTTATTATACGTAGAAAGTTTAGGAAAAAAATTATATCCGAATTTGGATCTTTGGAAAACTGCAAAACCTTTTATTGAAGAATGGTTGCATCAACAACTAAAAATTTCATCCATTCTAAATCTGATAAGCCGAGAAATGCCAGAACTAGTAGATCGTCTTAAAAATATTCCGGAACTATTTGATAAATTCTTAAAATTTAGCAATCACTATATGAACAACCTACATAATAATAATCGTCTAATTGTACACAATTCTAAAAGAATTGATCGATTAATACGGATCTCTAAATTGATCTGTTACTTCTTAATCCTAAAAACTTCTTTAATTTTGATTTTATCGATCTATCGGACATGAATTTTGAATTTTTTCTGTACGGAATGAAGTACAAGATAAGTGTTTTTGAATTTTTTTTAGAAAATAGATTAATTGAATCATATTAACTTTCCAAAATGGTTAAAATTTGTATCAATATAATTTTCGACTTACAGATAATTCATAACAATATCAATTTGAAAAGTAGCATATGAAAAATGGATACAACAGTCTCAGAGATTTCATAGAATTCTTAGAAAGAGAAAATAAATTAAAAAGAGTTCAGCAGGAAATTAGTCCTAATCTAGAAATGACTGAAATTTCCAGAAGATCAATATTATCTAATGGTCCTGCTTTACTGTTTGAACAACCTTCTGGATTTTTAAAAGGAAGAGTACTATGTAATCTTTTTGGAACTATTGAAAGAATCATTATGAGCATCGGTGAAAGAGATATAGGTTCTTTACAGAGAATAGGAAGACTAATAGCTTCTCTGAAAGAACCGAGCGCTCCAAAAAATTTTTCCGATTTTTTAAGGAAATTGAAAAAGTTTAAAAGTATCTGGTTCACAAAAGTTAAAAAAGTTAAAAATGCACTCTGTCAAGAAATTATTTTAAAAGGTAAGGATGTTAATCTATTCAACATACCAATCATGAGATGCTGGCCGAAGGATATTGCTCCATTAATAACGTTCGGAATTACTATTACTAAGAACTATTTTTTAAACCGATACAACCTAGGGATATACCGACAACAGTTATTGTCTAGAAACAAACTAATAATGAGATGGTTACCCCATCGAGGAGGAGCTTTAGATTTTCATATCTGGAGAAAAAGATATCCGTCTCAACCATTCCCAGTTGCAGTATCGATTGGAGCAGATCCAGCTACTATTTTAGCATCAGTTATCCCTGTCCCTAATGAAATTTCCGAATACTCTTTCGCTGGCATTTTGAGAGGTTATAGATCAGAGAAGTGACAAGGTGTATTTCTATCCCTATTGATGTGCCAGCAAGCTCCGAAATCGTCTTAGAAGGACATATTAATCCAGAAGAACATTCTCAAGAAGGTCCACACGGAGATCATACCGGATATTATGGATCAGTTGAAAAATTTCCAGTTCTTACGGTAACGCATATCACTAGAAGAGATAATTATATCTATCATTCCACGTATTCCGGAAGACCATTGGATGAACCGAGCGTTTTGGGGATCGCAATGAACGAAATATTGATTCCAATATTGAAAAAAAGATTTTCTGAAATTGTAGATTTTTATCTTCCTTATGAAGCATGTTCTTATAGATTCGCAGTTATCACAATTAAAAAGGAATATGCGGGTCAAGCTAGACAAGTGATGATGGGGACATGGACATATTTGAAACAATTTATGTATACTAAATTCATTGTAGTATGTGATGATGATATTAACGCAAGGGATTGGAAAGATGTAATTTGGGCGATATCGACTAGATCTGATCCAGAAAGAGATATCTTATTTATAAAAAATACTCCTATGGATTATCTTGATTTCTCTTCAAAAATTTCGGGTTTAGGGACAAAAATGGGGATCGATGCAACTAATAAGTTTCCAGAAGAAACGAATAGAAAATGGGGAGAAATAATCAAAATGGAAAGATCCGTTCAAAAAAGAGTTGAAGAAGTTTGTAGATATCTAAAAATTTAGGTTTTCAAAAAAAAATGAAGAGTTGTCAACATCCTCTCCGTTCATTCCGACAAAAATGTAGAATTAAGACAATTTTATGTGAACGTAAGACATATTATTAGTAGTTTAAGCTGTTTCTTCCTTGATAAAACATTCTAAAGATAATCGAACAACTAATGAAACATTTTCAACTCTTAAAATTTTGGAATAATAGACGAGATAGTAGATCTTTGAATATCGACTTGAAATATGATCTTCAAATACTAGAGAATATGTCAAAAACTACAGAAGTAAACATTTTATATAAATTCGTAAATTTTTATTTCATACATATCTTTTTATGCTACAAATCTTTATATGAGTTAGATAATTTAATTGCGATGTATGTTTGCAATATCAATAAAATCAGTTTTTTCATGGATGGATCCTTTAAAACAGATCTCTATTGGAACAGTTGATACTTCTTCATACAATAATGAGTTGGCTAACAGAATAAGAATTTCTAAAAAGTTCGCGTTTAAATGACATCGTTGTTCCAATTAATGCGATTCAAATCAAAACATATGTTTTTCAAAAAAATTAATACGAAGAATTAGATCAAAGTTATTAAAAATTTTTAAATGATGTCTGACCACCTTTTATATCGATCATCTGATCATAATATTCATCATGGACTTTAAAAATATAATCAGGATTATTGGATTACTATTTGTCGTATTCTCGATAACTATGATTATTCCTGGATTAGTTTCCTTCCTTTACAAGGATAAAATGGAATATTCATTCATTCGAACTTTTTTCACAACATTGCTGATCGGATTAATTTTGTGGTTTCCAAATAAAAACAGAAATCAAGAATTAAATCAAAAAGAAGGTTTTCTAGCAGTCTCTTTATTCTGGATAGTACTAGGAAGTTTAGGATCTCTTCCTTTCGTATTTTCAGATGAACCTAGGATACCGATAACAGAAGCTTTCTTTGAGTCTTTCTCAGGTCTGACGACAACTGGGGCGACGAACTTAGCTCGATTGAATCATCTTCCAAGATCCATATTGTTTTATAGACAAATGTTACAGTGGCTTGGAGGGATGGGCATTATAGTTCTCGCAATAGCGATATTTCCGCTATTTGGCATAGAATGTGGTGTTCAACTCTACAAGGCAGAAATCTCTGGACCGATAAAAGAGAACAAAATTCATCCAAGGGTATCTAAGACAGCGAAAACATTATGGTCGATTTATTTACTACTTACGGTAACATGCGCCGTATCTTTATGGATGGCTGGAATGGATTTTTTTGATGCTGTTTCACATAGTTTTTCAATCGTTTCTGTAGGTGGATTCTCTACTCATGATGAGAATATAGGTTATTTTAAGAGCTATTGGATAAATTATATAGTAACTTTTTTTTTGATAATATCCAGTTGTAATTTCAATCTACATTTTTTTCTTCTTTCTAGAAAAAGTTTTAAGATTTATTGGAACGATTTAGAGTTTAAAGCATTCATTTTTTTTCAAATATCGCTCATTGTGATCGCTACGGTTGTATCCTTATTTTATATAAAAGATCAACCTATTTTAAAAACTGTTCATCAAACTTTCTTTCAAGTAATTTCCATGTCTACAACCGCAGGGTTCAGCGTTGATAATCTTTCCAACTTACCGACCTTTTTACCGATGTTGTTAATTTTCTCTACCTTCATAGGAGGATGCTCTGGTTCGGTAGGAGGTGGTATGAAAGTTATCAGGATTTTACTGCTTTTTTTACAAGGTTCAACGGAATTAAAACGTTTGGTACATCCAAATGCAGTTTATACGATCAAGATTAATTATAACGGTTATCGGATCCTATCAGAAAAAAATATAGAGGCAATTTGGGGTTTTTTTTCCTCTTATATTCTGATATTTATAGTAAGTTTGCTACTTCTTATAGCAACTGGAGTAGATGAATTTTCAGCTTTTTCTTCGATTGTATCAACCTTGAATAATTTTGGAACTGCGCTTGGATCATTTTCTGAGAATTTTGTCAACATGAATTCCATCGGAAAATGGATTCTGATATTCACTATGCTATTTGGAAGATTAGAAATATTCACTTTATTGATTTTATTCACTCCAACTTTTTGGAAGAAGTAAATTCGCTTTTTTTTACAAAAAAATAACTCGTTCTACAAAACCAAATCAAATTGATTACAACACCGGAACTATCAAATAATATCCTATTCGAACGATAAGAATGTTAAGGATCAATATTTTTAAACATTTTAAAAAATTTGAAATATGACGATCATTGATCATAAAATTAAAAATAAATTGTTCATAAATTATGTTTATTTCGAACAGTATTTTAATTAAGTCTATAAAAATTTCATGACTTTTCTGATAAAATAGGAAACTTAACATCAAACTTTAGAGGAAAAATGAACTATACTTTATCGAAATTGTCGTATGCTTATGAAGATTTAGAACCATTTCTAGATAAAAGAACAATGGTTTTGCACCATAAGATGCATCACCAGACATATGTAAATAACACAAATCAAATACTGAAAAATATAAAAATCGATTTTAAGAAACGTGATATATTTGATCTAATCCAAAATTTGGATATCATTTCTGACCGTGATATAAAAAGGTCATTGCTGAATAATGCCGGCGGACATGCTAATCATACAATTTTTTTTCAAGGATTAAAATTAGGTACGAATTTAAGTCAAGAAATGAAGAAAGAGATCAGTTCACACTTTAACAGCGTAGAAAATTTTAAGAAACTGTTTGAAGAAACTGCTATATCTTTTTTTGGATCAGGATGGGTTTGGTTAGTGTTAAAAAATAGCAAGTTAGAGATCTTGAGCACTGTTAACCAAGAAAATCCACTTATGTATAACAATTCAGCTAATTTTTATTATCCTATCTTCGGAATAGATTTATGGGAACATTCTTATTATTTAAAATACCAAAATCGTAAAAAAGAGTATATTCAATCTTTCTGGAATATACTAAGTTGGGAAGAGGCAGAAAAAAGATTCACAACGGGAATAAAATTGATCCGTAAAAAGATTAATGATAATTAGAAAATCTTTTCTAATCCGATAGCAGAAAGAACCCTTTCCATAGTTTTTTCTGCTATGATTCTTGCGTGTTCTGATCCTTCTTTTAACACTTTTTTAAGAAACTTTTCCTGTTTCCTGATATAAAAAAATTTTTTTTGGATTCTTTCCAACTTCTCTATCAATATCTTACAAATAGAACTCTTAAAATATGAATAATTCTTACCAAAAAAACGATTCTCTGTTTCTGAAATTGATAGATCAGTTAAACTGGAAAAGATGTTGATCAGATTAGAAATTCCAGATTTCTTTTCTACATTGAACAATATTTGAGGTGGATCTTCAGAATCAGTACAAGCTGATTTGATCTTCCTCTTAATTAATTCAGAGCTGTCTAGAATTCTTACAATGTTATTTGAATCTTGATCGGATTTTGACATCTTTTTATACGGAGTTCTAAAACCCATAATTTTGCTCCCAACATCATCAATCATTGCGAATGGGATAGTAAAGATATCTCCATATCTTCTATTGAAACGACTAGCTATCTTTCTACATATTTCAATATGTTGTTTTTGATCAGCACCGACCGGAACCAAAGAGGTTTGATATAATAGTATATCGAAGCCATCAAGATAGGATAATTTAAAATTCCGACGTTAGTCTTGTTTCCGTGAGATAAGGAACCTTCTTTAAATTGGATCATTCTTTTCAACTCTCCAATTTTAGTACAACAGCTCAATATCCAATTTAGTTGAAAATGTTGTGGAACGCTAGATTGAACAAATATTATGCTTTTTTTTGGATTAATCCCACATGCTATATACAAAGCTAAAGTATCTAAAATATGCTTTTTAAATGATATTTGTTTCTTGTTAAATTTAGTTATAGCATGTTGATCCGCAATACAGTAGATACAATTGTATCGATCTTGTATTTTAACCCATTTTTTAATCGCTCCAATATAATTTCCGATAGTGAGAGATCCAGACGGTTGCATTCCACTAAACACCACTTTTTTTTCTCGATTAAAAAATTCATTCATTTTTAACAAAAATACGATTTTTCACCATTTGATACTTCATATAAATTTATAGAAATATGTATTATGATCATAACTTCTGAATAATAACGATAGAATTTCGCCAAATTCCCGTACATATCAGAAAAATCATTTGTTCAAAATTTTTTACAAAAATCAATTTTCTTATGAAAAATATTAAGAGCTTCAATAGAACCTATAGATTGATCAAAAACTGATGATCCTACCACTATAACATCTACGCCGGTTTGAACGATCTTATCAACATTTTTAAAATTAATTCCACCATCAACTTCTAATAAAACATCTTTACCACTTTTATCGATTATAGAACGTGCTTCTAATAATCTTTCGATACTACTTTCAATAAATAATTGTCCGCTAAACCCAGGATAGACAGACATAATTAATACCGAATCAATTTCGTTAATTAATCTATCTAATGTTTCTAAAGATGTTCTTGGATTAAATACTAATCCAACCTTACATCCGTTATTTCTGATTTTTCTTAACTCTTTTTCAATATTTTTACTATACTCAACATGCAATAAGATCTGGTTGACTCCTATTTCAATAAACTCATTAATCAATCTTTCTGATGGATCTATCATAAGATGAATGTCAAACTTAGACCGAATTCCATATTGTATTAAAGATTTACAAATTACTGGACCAAACGTTAAATTTTGAACATAATGATTATCCATAATATCGAAGTGAATAGAATCGACTAATCCAGAATGAACTAATTCCTCAATATCCTTTCCTAAATTTGCGAAATTTGCTGATAAAATAGAGACAGCTATCGAACAATTTTTCATAAATCATTAATGTCGAAATTAGTTTAATAATATATAGCTACAACATTTTTGTAAAAAAGTCTAATACCTTTTACTACATAATTTAAGAGTGCCCATCTTTCTACCATATAGTATATACAGAAAAAATCGAAAAAATTATAAGCTAATCAGATTAACAATGAATGATTCTTGATTGATATAACGTTGTTTCTCGGTTTATAAACGTCATGAAGATTAGAGAAACTCGTTTATTTAAAAAACAATATAGTTTCAACTCTTTGGTAGATCATCTAAAATCTCTCGTCTTAAAATATAAAAAACGTTAACCATACAAGAAAATTAATATTTTGACTTATCAGTAAACTTTCAGAAAATGTAGAGAGAATATATCATTAATATAATCAATGAAAAAATATAAAATCGTTTACTGTTTACATAAAATACTAAAATTAATCAATTTACAAATCATTACGATACACATCGAAAACATCATACTGTTTAAATACTATAAGACATAAATGATATTTTAATCATTCTTAATATATCGCATGGTAAATAATTTTTTTATCTATATTTCTATATAAAATAGATGTTCCTATTTTCAATGGCAAAACTAGGTTAATCTGATCTTGACCTGTCCTTTTTTTATCATAGTTCATGAAATATAGATAGTCTTCAAATGGAATGTGTCTTTGATAAGATAAAGGAAGATCGAACCTCTTTAACAAAGAAATAACTCTAAATATATCTCTCTCAGAGAATCTATTCACAATATTCGCTATTTTAAGTGAAATAACCATCCCTATTGATACTGCTTCTCCATGGTACAAACTTTCGTTAAACTTTGAGAAAGATTCTATAGAGTGAGCGAAAGTGTGACCTAAATTAAGGAGAACTCTCTTATTTCTGTATTCTTTGGGATCTTGAACAACCACTTCACATTTCATTTTACAACACAGCAACACAAGATGTCTTATGCTTTCCTCGTCAAGAAGAGATATTTTTTCATAATTGTCTTCAATCCAACAAAAAAAGTCATAATTCATGGCGATCCCATATTTTATCGCTTCCGCCATACCTGATCGAAAATGTCGAATTGGTAGGGTTTCTAAAAAATCCAAGTTAATTATTACTAGATCAGGGTGGTAAAATGATCCTATCATATTTTTAGCATCTTCATAATTAATCGCATTTTTTCCTCCCATGGAAGAATCAATTTGAGATAAAAGACTTGTAGGAATCTGTACAAAATGAGTACCTCTTAAATAAATAGAAGATATAAAACCTGTCAAATCTCCAATTACTCCTCCACCTAACGCAACTAATACAATGCTTTTCGAATATTTATTCTTTTTTAAAAATTCAAAAACGCGCACCGCCGTTTTTAATGACTTATTTTGTTCTCCATCAGGAATAATCACTTCATCTATTTTACTTGTCGTCTTTAAGATATTCTTTTTTACTTCTTGATAATGAAGAGAATATAACTTTTCGTTAGTTATAATAATAATGTGATCTTTATCTCTAAATCTGTCAAAAAGATTAAGGTATTTAAAGAGATTAAATCCAATAAATATTGAACATTTCTTCCGCGATCAAAACTGAACTTTAGTTCATCGTAATTCTTCAAAATAATACTCAAAATTTATCTAAGTGAGATGTTCATAATAAGTTAATAATATTCCTTACTAAAAAATTTGCACTTTTATCATTTACTTTTATGACAATATCTGCGATTTCTCGATATAGAGGATCTCTTTCATTTGCCAAAGTTTTCAATGTTTCTAAAATCTTTTCTTTTGATTCGATTAGTGGTCTTCTTTTATCATGATAGATTCGACTAATCTGTCTTTCAACAGTAGCTTCTAAATAAACCACAGTACCTCTTGCTGAGAGCCTACTCCTATTCTCCTTTAATTTAACAGATCCTCCACCAGTTGCTAGTATGATACCATATTTTTCAGTTAATTCATCAATAACTTGTTTTTCTCTTCTTCGAAATCCCGCTTCTCCTTCTAAATCAAATATCCACTCTATATTAACTCCAGTCCTTTTCTCTATTTCTTGATCTGAATCGAAAAAATCCATATTTAATTTTTTCGCCAACTGACGACCTACTGTACTTTTTCCTGCACCCATAGGTCCAACTAAAAATATATTTCTTCTTTCTATCATTTTTCATAAAACCAAGTGATTAACAAAAAGATTAATTTCTATGAAATTTAATTTTAAACAAGCTGATCTAAAAAGATAATATTATTTGTTTTTATAACAACTTACGATTTACTTTATGAATCGACAACATTAAAAAAAATATTCTCTTATAATCGTGCTATAAATTAAAGTTCTTTTTTCTGTGGTGATACTTACTTGAAAAATATCTGAGATATTTCTTTTCTTTTGAATGTAATACTTACTGAGATAAATAATAAAAAAATCATAGTTCATTAATATTTTTTTTGAAAAAAATTTTTCTATTTAATGAATAGATTCATGAAGTACTAACTTTCGTCAACACAATTGAAACTCCAAATTTTTATAATTTAAAATGATCGTCAGTTTAACGCTTATATTTTTCATACAACAAATTGTCTTTAAATAAAATAATTGTGCGGAATTACACCAGAAAATTTTTCATATCACATATCTATCCGTATAAGAAAAACCTAAAAAATAACAAGAACCGTTACCACATTTAAGGAATTTATAACGAAAAATTGTAAATTTTTTAATATACAAGAATACATCCAAAAACTTGACAGATTCGAAAAATTGCTCTTTTATAAATATCACATAGAATAATTTTTTTTCTACTTATTCACAAAGACCTTAAAAATCAATCATATAAATATTTACCAACGTAGAAATAGTATCATCAACATTTTTCGATCTATTAAGTAATGATAAATGCTATCACAGTGCTAAATTTCTACAATCTTTTTAAAAAATTAAAAATAAAAGTACAAAAAAATTTTCATACAAATTTTTTATTTATAGAAACATTTTGATTTTTAAAATATAAAATAAATATTATTGTGATCCGCATGAAAACTTACAAAGTTTAGAAAATTATTTAAGTTAATTTTCAAAAATTTCAAAAAAAAGTAATATCTTAAAAATAATTTTTTATAATAAATGATAGTAGATCTATGTTACATGAATTCATTACTTTAGACTACCGTACTTATGTACTTCTACCGTTAGCATTACTTTTTGTACTAATATATGAATTGATTAACGGATTTCATGATACAGCAAATGCAGTAACCACAATCATTTATACCAGATCTATGAAAGCTGAGACAGCTGTAATAATCTCTGGAATTTTCAATTTTTTTGGCGTAATTTTTGGAGGATTAAGTGTAGCTTATTCCGTTATAGAACTATTACCCTTGGATTCTCTATTAAATGCAAATGAAACAAAAAATCTAACAGCCATAATTTTTTCTATTTTATTTTCTTCAATTCTTTGGAATATTGGAACTTGGTATTTTGGATTACCTAGTTCAAGTTCGCATACTTTATTCGGAACAATTTTTGGTGTGATCATTGCAGATTCATTTATTGCTGATAAACTTATATTGGATACGTTAAACTTAGAAAAAATTTCTGAAGTTTTATTATCTCTGTTTCTTTCTCCAATTATTGGAATTGTACTGTCTGGAATACTAATGTTTTACCTTCGAAAATGTTGGAAACATACGGAAAACCATAGAAAAATTCATTTAACACCAACAGAAAGAAATGAGAAATATGGAAAAAAGAATCCACCATTCTTAATAAGAATAACGTTAATTTTATCTTCCATAGGAGTTAGTTTTTCGCATGGATCTAACGATGGACAAAAAGGAATAGGATTGATCATGCTGATCCTGATTGGAATCACTCCTTCAAAGTTTTCTCTGAACATGCAAGCTAATTGTTACGACATATCTAAGATGTACGACGCTATTGTAGATTTAAAAAAATACTGTGAAAATCATCAATATGAGGTCAATTCAATTGCAGAAAAGTTACACAAATCAAAGAAATGGAGAAACAAATGTTATTTTCAAAATTTTTCTTGTGTAAAGGAGACAATGCGTAAAACATTACATATTATTAAAGACATTAAAACATATTCTGTATTAAAACCTCAACAGAGAAATCAGGTTCGAAAATCTCTAACTTGCTTATCAGACATAACCTCAAGTATTATAAAATTATCTAGTATACAAAAAAAAGATGTCATTCTTTTAAAAAATTTAAAAAAAAGCTTGCTAAGAACAGTTGAGTATGCTCCACTGTGGACAGTGGTAATAATCGCTTTAACTCTATCCCTTGGTACGATAATAGGTTGGAAAAAGTCTGTGATTACAATCGGGGAAAAAATAGGAAAAAAAGGTATGACTTATGCTCAAGGAGTTTCTGCACAAATTACTACTGCTTTTTCCGTAGGTATTGCAAGTTATTCTGGAATACCAGTGTCTACAACTCAAGTTTTGTCTTCTGCTGTCATTGGATCTATGATTGTAGATAAAAAAAAAATACAAACAAGGACTATTAGAAATATTTTTTTAACATGGATATTCACGGTACCGTTTTCTGTTACCTTATCTGGTGTTTTCTATATATCTCTTTCAAAGATAATTTAAATTCGATAGATTAAAAATATTTCGATCAATTAATCCGATTCACAGCTAAACAAAAATATTGAAGTAATATTCGAAAGTGTTACAAGTACTATTTCTTTTTGTTCTGTTAAAAAAAATATATCATTTTGCCAATTTTTTAAATTTCGTTAAAAGGATAACATGAGGAGATATGAAAGACTTTTTATTATCAAACTTTCTAAATTCATTCAGTGTAAAATATAAATATCAACCAGAATTTCATCAATCAGTAAAAAAATTCTTGTTGTCAATCTCTTCTTTTTTACAAGATAATTCACAATATCAAGATGTTTCTTTATTAACACGATTAACTGAACCTGAACGAATAATACAATTTAGAATCTGTTGGATGGACGATTTAGGAGATATTCAGGTTAACACAGGTTGGAGAGTTCAATTTAATTCTGCAATTGGCCCATTTAAAGGAGGAATTCGATTTCACCAATCAGTAAATACATCGATCTTAAAATTTCTTGCTTTTGAACAAACTTTCAAAAATGCGCTTACCAATTTTCCAATTGGAGGAGGAAAAGGAGGATCTGATTTTAATCCTAAAGGGAAGAGTAAAATGGAAATTACAAGATTCTGTCAATCATTTGTTTTAAATTTATACAAATATTTAGGAACAAATGTGGATATTCCAGCAGGAGATATAGGAGTGAGTCATTTTGAAATAGACCTTATGGTCGGAATGATGAAGAAGATACTCGGAGACTCTTCATGCGTATTTACTGGAAAAGGACTATCTATATTTGGCAGTCAGTTAAGAAAAGAATCTACTGGATATGGGGTGATATATTTCACTGAGTTAGTTTTAAATTATCATAATCGATCAATAAAAGGGAAAAAAATATCGATTTCTGGTTCTGGAAATGTTGCCATATACGCGATTGAAAAATGTATAGAATTTGGCGCAAAAGTTATTACAGCATCAGATTCCAATGGAACAGTTGTAGATTTGGATGGATTTAATTTGGAAAAGTTGAACAGACTAAAAACTATCAAGAATGAGATACGCGGAAGAATTCAACAATATGCTTCGGAACTTAACCTAACTTATCTTAAAAATCAATCTCCATGGTCCATTCCTTCGGATATAGCTATCCCTTGTGCTACTCAAAACGAAATTGATGAGATTGATGCAAAATTGATGATAAAAAACGATGTTCAAATGATAGTTGAAGGATCTAATATGCCAGTTACGGAAAAAGCTATTCACTTATTTGAACTAGCTAATATTTTATTCATTCCAGGGAAAATAGCTAACTCTGGAGGAGTGATAGTTTCTATCTTAGAAAAAGTACAAAATTCTACATATTCTGTATGGAAACGTAATAAAGTGGAAAAGAAATTAAAAGAAGTCATAAAAAATACTCACAAAATGTGTGTAGAATACGGAAAGAAGAAGAGTACAGTTGACTATGTCAAAGGAGCAAACATTGCTGCTTTTGTTAAAGTTGCTGAAGCAATGATCTCTCAAGGAATGATTAACTAAGATAAAAGTATTTGATAAAGTTCTCGTTAATTTCGTAAAAATGTCGATAGCCGAAGTGGCGAAATAGGAAAACGCAATTGATTCAAAATCAATCACCTTATGGTTTGTCGGTTCGAATCCGATCTTCGGCAAAAGAATCATATGGAATACTATATATTAATTTATTTTAAAATAATCCATATGGAAACGGTATCAAATAATTTTCAAGGATTCTCAAATAATACGTAATGTTTAATTTGCTGTAATTTAAAATGACCAGAATCAACGTAGTTCATCCAAATTATTTATGTGATCAACATTTACTATCTGAAAACAGAGAGATCGTAAGGTAAGGATACCTCATTATATTGCGAAAAAAAACGGATCGGTAAAGATATCTAAAGAACCTCGATACATTTTAGGAAGAGGACATGTCACTTTTTTCAGAGATAAGTTGTTATTTTTATATACAAGATACATTTCCATACAGAAAGAGTGTATCCAACGTGGATTCAGAGTAAGTTTCAGATGGCCTGAAATAACAATGAACTATCTTAATCTTTGGAATGATTATACAGTTAATGAGAATGATATGAAAAAAAATATAGAAAGAATACATGAGAAGATGCCTTTTCGTCCGAGATTTTCTAAAAAATCTAAAGGGGTAAATTTGCGTTCTCTACTACATCTTGATCAAAAATTTGAAATCTATATCACGAAATTTTTAATTAACAAAAAAATCGATCAATGAAATATTTTAACCTAACAGTTTTATTCGATTCAGAATTAAATATTCTGAAAAAATAATTCTGCTAAATCAATTAATAATATTGAACAATTCTTGTTAAAAATTTATATAGTTTCTTTATCTTTATTTATGTATCGTGTTCTGATATGTTTTCGAGTTGAAATAAACATCTGGTAAATTATTCTTTAATTTCAATGTAGAAGAATATATAAATATGGTTCGCATGTTTTTGGATATATGATAATACTTAAAAGATGAAACAACAATTAAGATGATCTTATTCTTTATTTTTATCATTTCTTGTTCAAAAGATAGGAGCAAATTTTGATGCAATTAATTGATAAATTAAATAATTTTTTGTGGAGTTATTTACTTACTTACTTTTTAATTTTGATAGGATTATATCTTACTGTTGGTACCAGATTCGTTCAGATAAAAAACTTCTTCCATATGTTTACAATATTAAAAGGAAGCAATAGATCAAATAAATTTGGAATATCTTCATTTCAAGCTTTATGCACAACGTTAGCTTCTAGAGTCGGAACTGGAAATCTTACAGGAGTTGCTATCGCATTAAATTTAGGTGGAATAGGATCCATTTTTTGGATGTGGATCGCTGCGATGATAGGAATGGCAACATCCTTTTCAGAAAGTACACTTGCACAGGTTTACAAAATTATAGATAAAAAAGGACATTATTATGGAGGACCAGCTTATTATATAGAAAAAGGTTTGAATATGAGATGGATGGGAGTTTTGTTCTCCATACTTTTAATTATTTCTTTTGGTTTAGTATTTAATTCTGTTCAATCAAACTCCATTGTAAAAGCAGTTTCTTTAGCGTTTAACATAAACTCATTACATATCGGAACATGGATATCAATAACTTGTGGAATCATTATATTCGGAGGATCACGATCTGTATCAAGAATATCTGAATTTATTGTACCTTTCATGGCAATGTCTTACTTGTCACTTTCCTGCTGGGCAATCAGTCAAAACGTAGGTCAAATTTTTGAAGTATTATTTTTAATCATAAAAAATGCTTTTGGTACAAAAGAAGCTTGCAGTGGAATGGTAGGATATAGCATCTCTCAAGTAATGACTCAAGGAATTAAGAGAGGACTTTTTTCAAATGAAGCTGGAATGGGATCTACTCCGAATGCAGCTGCTTCAGCTTCTCCTTATCCTCCACATCCAGTATCCCAAGGATATATTCAAATGTTAGGCGTATTTGTAGATACTATGATAATCTGCAGCACAACAGCTTTTTTAATTATTTTTTCTGGGGTATTAAATGATACGAATCGCTGTCTCAATGGAATTGAACTTACACAATTAGCTATTTCCTATTTTTTTGGAGATTTTGGAAAAGTTTTCATAGCAGTTTCAACCTTTTTCTTTTCTTTTACATCAATAATTTCGAACTATTGTTATGCCGAAAGCAACATGATTTTCTTAAAAAGGAACAATGCTCATTCTTTGTTCATCTTAAAAATAGGAACTTTGATCATGATTATTTTCGGAACGTACGCAGAAACTCCGTTGGTTTGGAAGTTGGCAGATATTTCTATGGGTTGCATGGCCATAATTAACCTAACTGCAATTTTTATGTTATCTAAACTAATATTTGTGTTAACTAAAGATTATAATTCCCAAAGAAGAGAAGGTAAAATACCAGTCTTTGATGCGAAAAAATATCCTAAAATACGAATTAAGAATGATGTATGGAAAAATATAAAATAGCGACAATTTCTTCTTGAATAATATAATATTTAGTTTTGATTGAATGTTTTTCT
This sequence comes from Candidatus Riesia pediculischaeffi, assembly GCF_002073895.1. Classification (GTDB taxonomy): domain Bacteria; phylum Pseudomonadota; class Gammaproteobacteria; order Enterobacterales; family Enterobacteriaceae; genus Riesia; species Riesia pediculischaeffi. The sequence goes on from NZ_CP012839.1 coordinate 65,177, forward strand.
AGGATTAGAAAATATATTGTTTAATTAAATAACATAATTGAATGCTGTCGAATGAGAAGATAAAACCATATGTATTCAATTTAATATATTTATTTTATTTTATGATATTTATGAATTTTATAAGATGAATCGAAGAGGTTAACTGTGTCTTTAAAAGACAACATTTGTAATTTTAATCTGCTAAAACAACCAAAACCTTTTTATTTAATTTTTTCAATAGAACTTTGGGAAAGATTTAGTTTTTACGGATTACAAGGAATTCTAACAATCTATTTAACTAAAATCTTAAACATGTCTGAAGATGCAGCTTTTTCTTTATTTTCGGCTTTTATAGCTTTAGTGTATGGTTTCGTAGCCGTTGGAGGATGGATAGGAGATAAGATACTAGGATCTAAAAGAGTTATTATACTAGGAACCTTAACATTAATTTTAGGATATTCTTTAATCGCATTCTCTAAAAATAAAATCTTTCTAATATATTTTGGACTATCTTGCATTTCTGTAGGGAACGGATTGTTCAAATCTAATCCTTCCTCGTTACTCTCTTCTTGTTATGACAAAAAAGATGCTCGATTAGATGGAGCATTCACGATGTATTATATGTCAATTAACATTGGATCATTTTTATCGATGTTGACTACTCCAGTATTGGCAAAGATTTATGGATGGAACATAGCCTTCTCTTTAAGCGTATTTGGTCTTTTGGTTACTTTATTAGTGTTCTTATCCTTTAAAGGATTGATAAAGAATATAGGATCTTATCCAGATTTTCAAAGTATATCTTCAAAAACATATTTTTTTACGATTTCTGGAATTATTGTACTAATACTGATATCTAATTGGTTACTTTATAATTTAAAAGTTATCAAGATCGTTCTTATGATACTTTCGATGATCATCGTCATAAAGTTTATACAAGAAACGGTCTTAATGAAACGTTCAGATCGTTTAAAAATGTTAATTATATCTATTTTAACGATTGAAGCGTTGATTTTTTTCGTCTTATATGGACAGATGCCAATGTCTATAAACTTTTTTGCAGCACATAATGTAAAAAACACTATCTTTGGATTTCCGATAGAATCGGCGCAATATCAATCATTAAATCCTTTTTGGATTATTATTTTTAGTCCAATTTTGTCGAGAATATATGATAAAACAGGAAAATATTTAATGATCTCATACAAATTTGCGATTGGAATGATCTTTTGCTCAATATCTTTCCTCATTTTGCCAATAGGATCAATATTTTCTGAATGTGGAATTGTATCTCCTTTATGGTTGATATTCTCTTATGCTTCTCAAGGAATTGGAGAGCTCATGATTTCTGGGCTAGGATTATCCATGATTGCTCAATTTTCTCCGAGAAGACTGATGGGTTTTATAATGGGTATTTGGTTTTTAACCAATTCTGTTTCTTCTTTCATATCTGGATATATTTCCTCCTTGACAGCTTTTCCTGAAGGGATTGTGACTGATCCGATAGAATCGTTAAAAGTATACGATTCAGTTTTCACTAAAATAGGAATAATTAGCCTGATCATTTCGATTATTATGTTGTATACCGCTCCTTATTTAAATCGCATAATCTTATTAAAAACTCAAGATAAACAATGAAATATGACGTTTATTATTTTATCAACAAGATACTTTTTAATATTATTGAAATTGAATAAGATCAAAAATTTTTAGGGTAAAAATGTTGTGATATACACAATATCTCGCTGTGTAATCAACCAAATATCAATCAACCATCTGAAATAATTGCGATATCCCTCATTGAGGAAAGATATATACATCATATATATTTTTTATTTAAGGGATTAATAATGAACCATCATATTAAAGAAGTGAGCAATGTAGGAAATATTAAGTTTATTGATTAGATATAAAAGTTATTATGCAACTTATAATACAATTTTAAGTAATGTAGACGAGCATGATTAACATCTTATTCTTTTAAAGCATGATTTCGTTATTATGATGATTTTTATGATATGATTCTATTAATTTAACTGTTGAACCTACGGATAAATAAACGTTTTTATCGATCATTTATAAACTTACAACATAAAATAGATACTTTTATAAAATATATTTAACAACATTTCTTAAGGATCATACAAAAATCTTTTAATGCGACTGCATCCAACTTTATTAACATTTTTTAGAGTGATTCTAACTCCTTTTTTAATAGCATTTTTTTATCTCCCTTTCTACTGGTCTCATGTAACATGTGTAATAATATTTATATTCGCAGCAGTAACAGATCTATTCGATGGATTTTTAGCCAGATATTTTGAAAAAACTACAAAATTAGGTACCTTTTTAGATCCGGTTGCAGATAAAATCATGATAGTTAGTTCACTTATACTGATTACCGACTGGTATCATGTTTGGTGGATAACTTTACCATCTATCGTATCAATAGTTAGAGAGATCATCATTTCATCTCTTCGAGAATGGATAGCAGAAACTAAAGAGAGAAGATACGTGTCAGTCTCTTTGATAGGAAAATGGAAAACTTTTTTTCAGATGGTATCATTGATCGGAATGCTTTCAAAAGTGGATGGTACGATGTTATTTTTTTCAACGATACTTCTTTACTTTTCTGTTTTTTTAACATATTGGTCCATAGCTCAATATTTTCGATCTATTTGGAATTTTCTGAGATAGTAGTAAACTATCGTATGGCATCAAAACTACATCTTATACCAAAATGAGTATTTTATGTTACAATTCTTCTTTCATTACATAGACGGCGTATTGGCAGAATGGTATCATGCATCGGATTGCAAATCCGAACAACTCGGTTCGATTCCGGGATACGCCTTAACCAACTTCTCCTTATAAAAAATATTATATATCTGCCCAGATGGTGAAATTGGTATACACAAGGGACTTAAAATCCCTTGACCTACTTTGGTCGTGCGGGTTCGATCCCCGCTCTGGGTAATAAAAAGATGGACTTGTTATAAAATGAACATCTAAATTGAATAGATTCATTGGCGTTGGTTTAAATCGATTTTTATATTTTTATTGATACCTCTGTATCACGGAATCGATCGCTGTATATTTGTATCGAGGTTGCAATTATTAATTTACCTTTTAAATTCTCCTTGTTTTTTTTGATATTAATCGTTATGACAATGTTTTAAAAGATACAATTATCTCTGATTGAATCTATGTTTTTCCAAAAAATGATATATTTTCATCTGATTAAATAGCTTTCATAGAAGACATTATATGCGATTATATGGATTGTATCTATTTAAAAAAATACATTTTAAGATCTTTCAGATTCTTAGGACTTTCTTTTTTAAGAATACATTGCTTCCAGAAGATCCCGTCAAAACATTCAACTTGAATACCGAAGACCATTTCTTATATATATTACCTTACCATTCTACGATCAGCTTAAGCATTCTACAACATCAATGTAGTTTATCTAGATTATCAGATCCATTTAAATCAATTATAATCAACGGAAAAGAACTTCCTTCTTGTTTATTCATAAAAAACAAGGAGATTGATGATGATTCCTTTTGTTTAGATCGCGAGATCATTTCTATCATGCTCAAATCATATCTTCATCCCAGCATCATTCGTAGGAGACAAAAAATTCAAATATTATTTGTTTCGATCGTTTTTCACAAAATTTTTCATAAAAAAATTCGAGGGAACGGATTCTCTATGAAAACGATCATGGGAAGATTGTACGAAATTCTGTTTATAATCCTTTTTAAGAGAAGAAGTTGGACAAGGATATATTTGATCTCTTCCCTACAAGATCTATTTATAAAATCTTTAGAAGATCAAAAATCTGTTGAAAGAACGATTAAAGCAATGATGATGAAATATTTTAATGATGTATTTTTTACCGTTGGACCTAATAAATTTCTACACTATCATGAAATTTTTAGAAAAATGCGACTTGATCGTTCCATCACAAATTTGATCAAAAAAGAAGCAGAAAAAAAAATGGTTTCTGTAAAAAAAATTGAAAAATATATCATCTCTCTCATAAGAGAGATGATTAGCAATACGTCATCTAAAGCAATATATTTGACCGACATCATCTTAAAGTTTATCTTGGAAAAGATCTATAAAAATATTTACATTTATAACATAAACGATGTTTATAAAATTTCTAACACCAGAAATATACAGCTTATTTATGTACCATCTCATAAAAGTCATATGGACTACCTCGTTTTATCCTATATTCTTTACCAAAAGGGAATGATGGTTCCATACATCATTGCTGGAATAAACTTAAAATTTTGGCCAATAGGATTCTTGTTCAAAAAATTAGGTGCAGTATTTATTCATCGTTCTTTCAAAAAGAGCGAGATATATATCAGAGTATTTCAAAAATGTTTTGATCATTTAATGCTCTCTGGAAGATCTATTGAATACTTTATAGAGGGTGGAAGATCGAGAACTGGACTTCTGTTGTCTCCTAAAACTGGAATACTATCGACTATCATCAAATATATCTTAAAAAATCATTTAACCTGTCAAGAAATTGCAATTATTCCAGTTCATATAACCTATGATAAGATCATAGAATTGCCTGACTATATAAAAGAAGTGAAAAAAAGATCAATAAAAAAAGAAAGATTTTTGAATATTTTTCAAAAGGCTTTAAAGTTTTATCGGTTCAAATCACGGTTCAGCTATATCAATTTCGGAGATCCAATTTTGCTAAAAAATTCTTTACTTCGTAAAAATGATAAACCTGGTGTGATCCACCTAAAGAACGATTCTATTGTTCTCAACGAAGCTATTGAAGGGATGTCTATAGAAATCATGACTAGAATAAACGACTCCATTTCAGTGAATTCTGTAAATCTTTGCGCAATAGTTCTCTCATATATATCCAATACATCTGGAATAAAGGTTGAAACACTTACTTCGCAAGTGAAACTGTACCTTGATTTTCTTAGAAATGTTCCATACTCAAAAAGAGTGGTTGTACCAAAAAAAAATCCAAGAAAATTAGTGAAAGAATTCTTTATGATGCAAAAATTTCAAACTCTTATATCTCTGAAAGAGGATCACACGATCTTTTTGACAAAAGATATAGAGATGCTACAGTACTATAAGAACAACATTATACATCTTTTCATACTTCCATCGTTTATATCTAAAATTTTGCTGGTTTTTCAAAAGATAAAGATTGAAAAAATACATTATGAAGTCATATCGATTCTACCAATCATGAAAGATGAACTATTTTTAAATTATAAAATAGATAAAGTATCCCAATACGTGAATGACATAATCGAGGAGTTTGTTGTAAAGAAAATTATACTTATCAACTCTAAAAATCATGAGTTATGTCTAAACAAAAGAAAAACAGTATTTGTCAAATTATTTTCTCAGATAGCACAGGAGATATCTTATAAATATTTCATACTGTTGTTTTTTTTAAATTCAAAATCAAACTTCGATTTAAAACAAATAAAGCTATGGATCAGCATTTTTTTTTCTTATTCCTTTCGATCAGAAGACATAAAAAACATTATCCATATTTCTAACAGAAGATATTTTATTCAATTACTTAATATCTTATTTAAAAATGAATATTTGAAGAAAGAAGGAAACATAATATTGGTCTGTCAAAAGACCAAAAATCTATATCGAACTATATTTAACTTGATCCCAAGAGAAATTTATTCGGAGATGATGTATTTTAGATATTTTTTCTTTAAAAATTCGAAGTATCAAGAATAAATACATGTTGGAGATGAATTTTATGATTTTAACGATTGTAATCTATATAATTTAGTAGTATCCCCAAAAATAATATACATCCTACTAATCCATTGCTTAAGAACGCTTTAATATACGATTCAGGTTGATGATTACAGATGATTTTGTATTGGTAGATGAATACGAGAACAACCAAAAATAAACCAAGAAAATAAACTGACTTTAAATTTTTTTGAAATCCGAGGTAAATCAACATAATGATCATCAAAATTTGTAAAAAACAGATTGCTCTTTGATTAAAATTTGAGAAAAATATAGCTGTAGATTTTAGTCCGATCTTTAAATCATACTTTTTATCTACCATAGCATACTGTGTATCGTATATAACTGTCCAAACTATGTTGACCAAAAATAAGTTTAAGCACTCTGTACAAAAAAAACTGTTGTTTATCTCCAAAAAAATCATAGGGATGGATAGCCCTGTCGATATTCCAAGTACGATCTGTGGAAAATGATTGAACCTCTTAACCAAAGGGTAGACTATCGTCAAAATCATGGAAACCGAAGCTAACATTATAGATGCGTAACTCAGTTGAAAGGCTAAAAATACAGATATCGATGAAAATAAAAAAAATATGATTAGCGCTTCCTTTTCTTTAATTTCTTTTTTTGGAAACGGTCTATTCTTAGTTCTTTTCACAAGACCATCAAATTTCTTGTCCAGAAGATCATTTATTGTACAACCTGCTGATCGTACACTGAAAGTTCCAAAAATAAATATTAACAAGATACCTAAATCTGGCGTTCCTTTCTTTAACAGCCAAAAAGTCCATAATATAGGATATAAAAAAAGAAGAAAACCTATCGGATTATTAATTCTAGCGATTCGAAAATATATCTTAGCTTTGGTAATCAGAAAAATAATCATTCTTGACATATCAAATAAATCAATTCCTTTTTCTTTCTTCTTTATCGTAGAAGTTCTGTATAAAAGATTTTTAGATAACTAATTAATCGGTTATAACTAAAAATTTGAATGTTACTTAGGATTTCCAATTTTTATATAGATTGATTAAACCATTTGTAGAATGATCATGAAACTTAATTTGTTTATTTGAAGGACTAACAATTTCTGAAAAAATATGATTGGCTAATTTTTTTCCAGATTCTACTCCCCATTGATCAAAACTAAAGATATTTAAGATAACTCCTTGAGAAAACACCTTGTGTTCATACATTGAAACCAAAGCACCCATTGTATATGGGGTAATTTTTTTAATTAATATTGAGTTAGAAGGTCTATTTCCAAACAGAAATTTATGCGTATGAACGGAAGAAGTTAACTGTTCGTTTATTTTTTCTCTTTTAATATTGCCAAAAGCAAGTATTTCAGATTGCGCAAAAAAATTACTCATCAGATTGTCATGATGATTTTTTGCAACATTATTTAGTAAATCTCTTTCAAATCCTCTAACAGATCCTATAAAATCGCAAGGTACAACATTCGTTCCTTGATGTAATAGTTGATAAAAGGCATGCTGTCCGTCAATTCCCGAACTTCCCCAAACAATTGGACTACTCTTATAAGATATTTTTTGATGATTTCTATCAACGTTTTTTCCATTGGATTCCATACCAAGCTGCTGTAAATAAGACGGAAGAGTTCTTAAACAATAATTGTAAGGAAGAATAGCTACCGTTTCAAATTTAAAGAAATTACTATACCATATTTCTATTAAAGCCATAATTATCGGTATATTCCTTTCAAAATCATTATTATAAAAATGATGATCCATGGAGTTTGCTCCAATCAAAATTTTTTTAAAATTTGAGAAACCTATGGATAATACCACTGATAATCCGATTGCTGACCATACCGAATATCTTCCTCCAACCCAACTCCAAATTTTAAATATGTTTCTGGAATTTAATCCGAAAATCTTTGCTTCACCGACATTCATAGTAATAGCAATAAAATGATTCTCAATATTTCCTTGATTGTTTGTTTTTTTTAAAAACCACTTTTTTAAAGCATACGCATTCATGAGGGTTTCTTGGGTTCGAAAAGTTTTTGAAGAAATTAAAAACAATGTTGTTTCCGGATGAATTATTTTTAGGAGATTGTTAAAATTTTCTTGATCAATACTTGATAAGAAATGTATTCTTAAATGATTTCTATAAGATTCAAGAGCATGAACCATCATCTTTGGACCTAAATTAGATCCTCCGATTCCTACATTAACAATATCAGTTATCCTCTTTCCAGTATATCCTTTCCATAAACCGTTAATAATATTTTCACTAAAATTTTCCATGTTACTTAAAGATTCATCTATTTCCTTACGTATTCTTCGCAAAAAAATATTTTTAGCGTAGTCAATATTAGATATATTACCTCTTAAATATGTGTGAGAAACTTCTCTATTTTCCGTAACATTAATCTTTTCCCCATTAAACATACTATTTATTGCATCCTTTAAACATGTTTCTTTTGCAAGACCTATTAAATTTTTAAATACTCTTCTATTAATTCTATTCTTTGAATAATCTATTAGTATCTCATCATTAAAGTTAACAGAAAAATCTTTAAATCGATCTTTTTCATTCAGAAACATTTCTTTCATATGTATATTCTTAATGATCTCGTAATCTTGCTCCAATTTTTTCCAAGATTTTGTCTTTACAGGGTTTATATCTTTCATAAGAATGATCTCTTGATTAGCGTAAACATATTAAGTTTTAGACGAATCGTGGTCTGTTTTTAGTAAATATTTCATCGAATAAGAAATATTGTACTAAAAATCATTGTATTATTCGATGACGGATTATTTTTGATTTATATTCAATAACCATATCTTAAATTATAAAAGTAATCTTTTAATTAGTTCAACTCTAAAAATATAAGAATCAATAAAAATCTTTAAATATGTTTTAAACAATGATTCTTTGTATATCTGAAAATCCAATTGTTATAAATAAATCGTATAATTTTTTAATTTTATAGTCGAAACCGGTACAAAGGACTAAATTCTTACTTTTCCCATAAAAAATTTTGTTTTTTTGCTGTTTGTAAACAAAATTCAATAACTCGTTATAAATGCTTCTTTTAGAATCGATTAGATGTATACAGCTTGGAAAAGCCTCCTTGATTTCTGAAGAAATAAAAGAAAAATGAGTACATCCTAATATTATCGTATCCGGATTCTTATGATCAGAAAGATCAATCAGAATAGACTGAATTCTATTTTTTGAAACTGTTATTCCTCGAATTTTTTTTTCCGCAAGTTCCACAATTTCAGAAGAATAAATTGAATAAATTTCGTATTTTTTTGAATAGCGTTCTATTACATTACTCATATGTTCAACTGTTTTACGAGTGGCTAATAAGCATACGATGTTGTTTTTAGTAGAATGAACAGCTATATCCACTTCTGGAAAAGATCCTAAAATCATTTGATTTGGAAAAACTTTCTTTAATATACCTATGCTAGTGACACTAACAGTATTACATGCAAGAACAATTATTTCAAAAGATCTATTTTTTTGAATTTTATTAATTATTTTTATTACTCTGTTAATGATAAAAAGATCTTCCTTATCTCCGTACGGAAAAAATTTACTGTCAAATACATAAACATAATTTAAGCTTGGTAAATTATAAAACAAGTATTTGTAGATAGATAAACCACCTAATCCAGAGTCAAAAATTAACACATTAATTGGACGGTTGATATATTGCATTATATGAATTAATTAACGTTTAAAACTCTAACAATTATAACATTAAGTAGGATAATTAATTATAATGAACTGAATTCAATTCATTTTAGAACATCGATTTGATTTCAAAACATAAATTATATATAATATTTGATCTACAAGAGACGACCTAGGTTATTTAATAATTTCAAAACAATAGAAAATATGAGTAGAATATGTAAGGTAACCAAAAAAAAACCAATGAGAGGAAATCATCGTTCTCACGCAATGAATGCTACCAAACGTCGTTTCCTACCTAATTTGCATCACCATAGGTTTTGGATAGAGAAAGAAAAAAGATTCATCAGGTTACGTGTTTCGACAAAAGGAATTCGAATAATAGAGAAAAAAGGAATTGAACACATCTTAAAAAAGAATAAATAAAACATGGCAAAAAATTCAAGAAAAAAAATAAAGTTAATTTCCTCTTCGGGCACAGGCCATTTCTATACAACATCAAAGAATCAAAAGAACAATAATAAGAAATTATCAATAAAAAAATTTGATCCTATAATAAAAAAACATGTGTTATACGATGAAAAAAAGATTAAATAAACATTCTTAACAATTAGATAATTTAATTTTTTATTCTGAATAGATCTTTTAAAATTATTTTTATTTAAAAATTAACACTATTTTATAAAGTGTTATCAAGAAAATCTATATCCTCTATAAGAGAGCTATTTAACGAGATTATTCTCTAAATTATTCATAAAGTAATGAATAACTCCCTATCATCGACTAAAAATGTTCAATTCATACTGAACGAATCTTTTTATAAATTATTTTTATCAACTTTCCTCTGATAGAACTCGGTATAAATTTAGAAATATCTCCTCCATGATACGCTATCTCTTTGACTGAAGAAGACGAAATGAAAGAAAATTCATAGGAAGAGAATAAGAATACTGTTTCTATTTCTTTTGCAATTTTTTTATTCAGGTTAGCTAATTTCTCTTCGTATTCAAAATCAATAGCAGTTCTGACAGATCTTAATAGGATTTTTATTTTGTTGAATCTTGCAAAATCTGTTATCAGTCCATTGATACTCTTAACTTCAATATTTTTTATAGATTTGGTACTTCTTTTAACGAAAAATATTCTTTCTTCCAAGGAAAGAAGTGTTTTTTTTTATGTTATTTGGGATAGCAACGATAATTTTATCAAAAATATAAGAAGCGCGTACAATGATATCTAAATGACCTTTAGTAATTGGATCAAACGTTCCAGAATAAATTGCTATTTTATTTCTCATCTTTTAACCTTACTTACATGATATATTTTACATTAAATTGATTTTAAAAATATCCTATCTAATTCATTAAAAAAATCAACTTTTAAAAATATATTTAAAAAATTTATAATGCTATCCATGTTTTAAGAATTGGTTATTATTGAAAACTATTAAATAATTAATTCCTTTATAAATTTTATTTTTTTCATAAGATTTATGAAACATCATATCTTAAGGTTCAACATGAACAATTTAAAACTTTTTATAAAAAATCATTTTACTTTTCGATTCTACTGAACATTCTTAAAACAGAAAATTTTTACATATCTACAACCAAGTTAATTAAATTACAAATTCATCATTTCTATAAAAATTAAATTAAAATATTACTTTTATAAAAAGTACACATTGATTATAAATGACATATTAGCAACAAATTTTTCTGTCAATTAAACGATTTTACATTAGCAATTTCATCACGAAATGATAGGATAACTAATCTGCATAAATAAAAAATCAACAATTTAAAAATCATTTATTCTAAAAATACTTTATAATAATATAATCTACAGCTTATCTTACAAATTCTAAAAATTTAAAGTCACTAAAAATAAAGTAATTTCTGACAAAACATACAGTAAAACCTTATGACTAAATCTTCTATACATTCCTATAACTTTTTATTAAAATCCACTTTGAAACAAAATCGTTCAAAACTTTTTTAAAAAATTCATCTCGTCCGTAAAGATAAATGGTTATCTGTTTAAAAATAATAGAATGCTTACTTAAAATAAAACTTCTTAAAAATCTTATTTTATGAAGAACATAATCGTATTCCTCAGCAAGTATAAGTTAATTAGTTTAACATGGATCGCTCTGTTTCTCTCCTTCGTTTTTATTAGTCTATATCAATTTTTTTTGAGAATAAAAAATGTTGGAAATTATCAACTAATCCAATGGATCAATCAAAATAAAACGATTATCATCGATTTTAGAGACTATGATGATTTCTATAAAGAACACATAATTCATTCTATTCACTTCTCTAAGATAATTCCGCAAGAAGAAAATCAAGAAAAAATTAAAAATCTAAGAAATAAAACGATTACCATAATTACAAAAAATGGAACAGAAACTTTAAAACCAGCTAAAATAATGAGAAAATTGGTTCGTGAGGATATTTATGTGTTGATTCATGGGATTAACGGATGGAAAAAGGATTTATTACCGTTAATCAAAAAACAACTCTAAAATTTTATGAAAGTAATAAGATTTTTATTTTTTACAAAAATTTACTGTATACGTTAGGATATCTACAAAGCTTAATTAGAATAAAAAACACGCATGTTAAGATAAATTAACTTGTATCCAAAATATTCAATTATTTAACTAATCTCTCTACATATCAGAATATAAATTTCTACTTCAATAAATATATTAGAGTTCTTTAGAATCTTAAATATTTTTAAAATTACTAATAATATATTTGAAATGTTTAAAAATTTTCAAGAAATTATTTTCAACGTAAAACCTATTGATCTGATACGGCTATACAACTAAAATGTTTTATGTTGATTTGTAAAATATAAAATTTTCTTAAAAATCAAAAATACGTAAGTAATTTATAAGATTTTGGATCATACACAGAATTAAAATATTGTTACGATCATCAATGAAAGGATCTGATTGAATAGAATTTTTATGTTCTATCTTCGATCATTTCGATAAAATCATTAATATATAACATCAAACATTGTTTCTGATGAAATATTTTGATTCTTAAAATAACACGAAAAATGATAGAATAAGAATCTCAAAACGAAAAACCCAAATCTTGAGAAATCAATAATTTAAATTTCAACAATTCGAACACTATTAAAAAATAAGATATTAAACGTTTTTCAAATAATAAACAAATTTCTGACCGATCGTACTCAGAAAGTTAATACAAATGTTAAAGATAGATAGGTAGGATCTTATCGTATTTATTCATATAAATAGTTCGAATGATCTAAACGTAAAAACATAATCTGATTTTACATTATTTGTAAAATTTTTTGTTACTCTCAAGAATCTTATGCTTTAATTTAATATGAAATGGATAGAATAAAAACATAAAATCAATTTTTAGTTCATTATATAATAATGATGGATTTCTTTAAAAAGAAACAAGGATAATCTAGTATAACCAATATTCTTCATCGAAGATATTCTTACAAACAGTAAAAGCTTTAAAAATTTTCTTATATTTATATAAAATATTTTAACTTTTAAAAGGAAAATATTTTAAAAATAAAACAAAATTTCGTTAAAAATATTTCATCATAAAAAACACTATTAATATTCACAAGAATCTTGTATGAACGGACAATGTGATATTCTTTAAATCATGTATAAACTAATGATAAAAACTTCTTCATTTTTAGAAATATCGTTATAAATCTTACGTCAAAAATTATTTTGATCATCTGGGAGTACAATAAAAATGATATAAAAAATCTTCGATCAATTCGCATAAAAATACTGACGAACATTTAAGCAGTTACGATCATTTCTTTCAAAGAAATCTTATCTCATACAAAAGATTAATCTCCAATGCTCATCAATAAACGTAACGTATAGGATGAAACAAGATTTTCTCTAAAAGAACTGATGTTGAAATATTCCAAATCTTTAGAAATGTCTTTATACAAATTACATTGTCTTTTATTTTCAATATCTACTTTATAAAAAAAGATAATGAGCATCATTTAAAACTGAACTAATAAAAGTTAATTAAAAACAAAAAATTAAAATAATTAAAAAAAAGAATTCGAAATTTTAACTTTGCTTTTTTTTGTAGAAAAGAGAAAAAAAGAAAAATAAAAAATTTGAGAAGGTTGTTCATGTCTAAAAAAACTAAAAAATATATATTTGTATTAAATTGCGGAAGTTCTTCTTTAAAATTTGCAATTATTGACATTTTGAAAAAAGAGAAGATCTTTTCTGGAACAGTAGAATTCTTACATTCCAAAAAATCTCAAATAACCTTCAAAGATTGTACGAACGAAGAAAATAAAGTTATATTTCTTGAAAATTTGACGTATAAGAAATCAATTGAAGTTATATTTCAGAAATCACTAGAAAAAATAAAATGTCTCCAATCCATCCTAGGAATAGGACATAGAATAGTTCATGGAGGTGAAAAACTTCATCAATCTACGATAATTGACAAAAAAATCATAGAACAAATACGATCTTCAATTCCATTTGCTCCTCTCCACAACCCTTTTGGAATAATTGGTTTCCAAGAAATATCATCTATCTTTCCGCACTTGAAACATAAACAAGTAGCAGTCTTTGATACTGCATTTCATCATACGATTCCATCAGAATCCTATCTGTACGCTATTCCCTACGAATTATATAAAAAATATGGGATTAGAAGATATGGCGCACATGGAATTAGTTATCAATATGTATCTAAGAAATTTTCTAAAATCGTTAAAAAAGATCTAAAATATTTGAACATAATTGTCTGTCATCTTGGAAATGGTGGATCAATCGCCGCAATAGCAAATGGAAAATCGGTAGATACTTCTATGGGTCTGACTCCTTTAGAGGGTTTAATGATGGGAACAAGAAGTGGAGACATAGATCCTTCTATCATATTTTACCTATATGAAAATCTAAAAATGAACATAGGTCAAATAAGAGAAATTCTAACAAAAAAATCTGGAATATTAGGAATTACTCAAATTAATAATGATATGCGATATGTGGAAGATAATTATCACAAAGATACCAATGCAAATCGTGCTATGAAAATGTATTGTCATAGATTATCGAAATACATCGCATCATATTTTACTATGATGAATGATCATTTAGATGCAATCATATTTACAGGAGGAATTGGAGAAAATTCGGTCATGGTCAGAAAAATGACAATGGAAAAATTAAAATTATTCAACGTTCAATGTGATGAAGAAAAAAATGCAAACACTAAATTTGGAAAATGCGAAATGATTAGTAGTAAAAATAGTATTCCAGTATGGGTGATTCCAACAAATGAGGAAATTATCATCGCAGAAGAAACTTTTCGTCTGTTAGAAATAGAACAAACGTGACCATTATAATTTTTAGAAAGTATATCTTTTCAACGAAAGGAGTAAAATATTGAATACAATTATCTTAATTCCAGTTAACCCCTTAAGAGATCTGATTCATATCATGATGGGATTAGTTCATTCTTTGGAAAGAATAAAAAAGAGAGTATATTTCTTCGAACCAATTTTTGATGAAAAAAGAAGAAACGTTAATATCGAAAAATTTTTAAAATTTACTTCAAATAAATGTGCATATCAAAAAATTCAAAAAAAAATTATAGGTTCAGAAATTTTTGAAAAAGAAAAGATATTAGATGAAATAGTTGATATATATGAACTATTTACAAAAGATAAAGATCCCAATAAGATTTGTTTGATACTAGGAAATTATTTAAAAGATGAATATTATTTAAGTAAATTTATAAATTATGAAATATTGCAATTTACTTCAGCAAAGATCATCTTCTTAACATTTAACGATAACGGTTGTTATAAATTCGTATTAAAATATATCGAACATCTAAAAATTTCAAAAAAAGATATCTTCGGAATTATCAATTATTCTTCAAACTATCCTAAAAAACTTTCCAACAAAAAATTTTTAGACATCCTTTACAAGGAAAGGATTCAAGAGGAGAAACATCAAGAATTTAAGAAAAATTTTAAATATTTTTCTAAACATAGAATAATAGAGATTAAAAGGAACGTAGAGATGATTTCTATTAGGAGCATTGACATTTCAAATTATCTTAAGAGCAACGTACTAAACCGTGGTGAAATAAATACAAGAAGAATAAGTTCTATCATGGTTGGAAAAAGAAAAATATTCAACGATGAATTTGATCAAATCCCGAATGAAACATTAATATTTTCAAGTTCAAACGATCTTACGACAATAACATCGGTTTATCTTCTAATTTTAGAAGGAAACTTAAAGGTTAGTACATTGTTGATTACAGATGGACTCGATATTGATAGGAACTTGTATAATCATCTACATCGCCTATTTTACAATACTTATCTACCTGTACTAATTGTCGAAGAAAATTTACTTGAAATTACGATCAAGTTACGTGAATTCGATTTTATGAGATATCATCAAGATATTCATCAACTTAAAAAAATTAGAAATTATGTATCAACTCATTTCAAAAAAGGTTGGATCGAATCTCTTATTAAAAAAGAAAAGAGACATGATTCCATCTCGCTAAAACTTCGGGAAAATATCTCTTCAACAATATTCCGTCACAAATTAATTAATTTAGCTAAAAAAAATAAGAGAACGATCGTCCTACCGGAAGGAGAATCTTATAAAATCATTCAAGCGGCTTCTATATGTGAAAAACGTGGCATAGCGAACTGTATTTTGATCGGAGACCCAAAAAAAATACAAAAGATCGCTATTTCATACGATATCAATTTAAAAGATATCAAAATAATCGATCCAAAACTCATTTACCATAAATACATAGATACGTTAGTTGCATCGAGAAAAAAGAAAGGAATGAATCATTCTATTGCTTCTCAACAATTAAGTAAAAACAACATATTATTAGCAACCATGATGTTACATGAAAATGAAGTAGATGGATTAGTTTCCGGAATAGTTAACACTACAGCAGATACTATCCGTCCAGCTCTACAGATAATTAAGACAAAACCGGAAAGTTCGATCATCTCTTCCATATTCTTTATGTTATTCCCGGAAAGAACCATAATATTTGGAGACTGTGCTATCAACGTAAATCCGAATTCGGAAGAACTATCTGAAATTGCTATCCAATCAGCAGATTCCGCTATAAAATTCGGAATAATACCTAAGATAGCTATGGTATCATATTCCACAGGATATTCTGCAGAAGGAAAGAGTGTTGAAAAAGTTAGATCAGCAGTCGAAATCGTCAGAAAAAAAAGGCCAGAACTTATAGTGGATGGACCAATTCAATATGATGCAGCTATCTCCGAACAAGTTGCTAATCAGAAATCTCCCGACTCCAACCTATCCGGAAAGGCCACAATATTTATTTTTCCAAATTTAGATACGGGTAATGTAGTATACAAAGCCGTTCAAAGAGCAGCGAATCTAACTTCTGTAGGACCTGTATTACAAGGTATAAGGAAACCGGTCAACGATCTATCCAGGGGATCTTCGATTAAAGATATTGTTTATACGATCGCAGCAACGTCTATTCAGTCAAGCAGATAAATTAATTTTTCGAATATCTTGAAGAGTGTTCTAAAAATATCCCAAACTGATCTAAAATTCGAAAAACGACCTGATCTACGATATCTGATATACAGTTCGGTTTTCTATAGAAAGACGGTATTAACGGAAATATAGTAGAACCCATCCTACAGAGTTCTTCCATCAAATTGATGTGTCCTAAATGAAACGGAGTTTCCCGAATACATAACACTAATCTTCTCCTCTCCTTCAATACAACGTCAGCAGCACGAACCATCAAAGAATCATTATAACTATTTTTGATTCCTGATAACGTTTTTATCGAACAAGGAACAATAATCATTCCTGATGTAATGAAAGAACCTGAAGATACAGAAGAAGATTGATCCACATTATTGTGAACAAAGTTCGCTTTCTTATGAATTTGATCGATCGAATAATCTGTCTCTATCTTAATAACCTGTTCTGCAGACTGACTCATTATCAAATGTATTTCAAATACACCTAGCGATTGCATCACATCTAATAGACGTATCCCATAGATTACGCCACTTGCTCCCGTCAATCCGATTATAATTCTTTTTTTACTCATATTAAAAGTATCAAAAAAAGATAATAAAGCATAAGAAATATATTAAAAGTACGAAAATTTCTTAAAATCTTCACAACCTTATTCTCTACCGAAAATCTTTAGATATTCAGAAACAATATAAAAAGATCCGAAAATCAACAATATATTTCTTCCGACATCCTTTATGACTGATTCATAAGCATTTAAAAAATTCTCATACTCGATAGAATCGATCATATATTTAGATAACTCCTTAGACGAAAGACCCCTCTCATCTTGAATATTGGAAACGAAATTCCATTGATATATCTTATCCTTCAGTTCTGATAGAATCTTTTCTATATCCTTATCCGATAGAATGGAAACTATAGCATATATTCTTTTCCCACAATACTGAATATGATCTAACTTCTTCGACAAACACCTTGCAGCATGTGCGTTATGAGCAACGTCCAGAATAATCAAAGGACCTTCTTTTTCAGAACCAATAACTTGGAATCTTCCAGGTAATCTAGAAAGTGAAATTCCATTTCTTATATGTTCATCTTTTATTTTTCTTCGAATTTTAACGCAGTTCTTTTTCGATACGTATATAGCTGCTAATCCAGAAGCAACATTTATCATAGGAATACTCGTAGAAATAGGTAAATTACGAACGATATATTTTTCAGATTTCCATTTCCAGCCTGTTTCATCCGAATCAAAGATCCAATTTTTACGATATATGAATAAATGAGTTGTTAATCTTCGCGCCTCTATTCTAATCGAACTCGGAACATTATCTTCTCCAATAACTGCAGTTTGACCTGATCGAAAAATTCCACATTTTTGATATCCGACTTGTTCCCTATCGTTTCCGAGTAGGATATTATGATCTATGGAGATATTAACAATTACTGAAATATCTGCATCAATTATATTTGTTGCATCCAACCTTCCGCCACATCCTACTTCCAATACGACAATATCTAAATGACTACTTTTGAATATTTTCAACGCCGCCAACGTAGAATACTCAAATTCCGTCAAAGTAATGTTCTCTCCTCTATTTTTTTCTACATCATAAAATGCTTTACAAAGTTCTTCACTAGAAATATCTTTACCGAAAATTCTGATCCTCTCTGTATAAGAGATCAGATGTGGGGAACTATAAACCCCAACTTTCAAACCAGAACAGATTAAGATGTTTTCTATAACATTACAGGTCGTACCTTTCCCGTTAGTCCCAGAAACGATGATAACAAAGGGAGCTGGACGAAGTAACTTCATATCATCTGCTACTTTTCTGATTCTATCCAAACTCATATCAATCTTATTTATATGTTGACAACGAATGTAAGATATCCAATGATCCAGGGAAAAATTTTTGATATCCATTATTATCTCATATTTAAATAAATAAAATTATGTTATCTCGACAATCTAAATAAACAATTAACGACCAGTTAACATGGACAATATGTTGTAAACTCTTTCTCTTATCTCTGATCTGTTTACGATCATATCAATTGCTCCATTTTTCAAATGAAATTCGCTTCTTTGAAAATTTTGTGGTAACTCTTTTCCAAGGGTATGTTTAATAACTCTCGGTCCAGTGAACCCAATGAGAGCTTTTGGTTCAGCGATGTTAATGTCCCCTAACATTGCGATACTTGCAGATACTCCTCCCATCGTTGGATTAGTTAATATAGAGATGTATGGCAATCTTTTCTTTTTCATCTTTTTTAAAGATGCACTAGTTCTAGCCATTTGCATCAGAGAAACGAACGATTCTTGCATTCTTGCTCCTCCGCTAGAAAAAAAACATACCAAAGGACAATTATCTCTAACAGATGTTTCAACCGCTATGATAAAACGAGAACCCACCGTAGATCCCATGGATCCTCCCATAAATAAAAACTCGAACGCGGCTGATACAATCGGCATACCGTACAATTCACCTTTCATAACGACCAAAGCATCGTTTTCTCGAGATTTTTTTTCAGATTCTTGCAATCTATCGATATATTTTTTTACATCACAAAAGTTAAAAACATCCCTTGTATTTATTCGTTGTCCTAATTCTACAGATTTAGATTGATCTAAAAAAGTACGCAATCTTGTTCTAGCAGGAATGTACATGTGGAAATTGCAATTCTTACAGACGAACAAATTTTCTTCCAATTCTTTTTTATATAAAATTCGATTGCAATCGTCACATTTTATCCATATCCCTTTAGGAAAATTATTTTTCTGTTTTGTTCGGACAATATTGTTTTTCTCGAATATCTTTTCAATCCAGTTCATATTTTATAAAAATAAAACTCTATACATCATCAAAAAGTTAAAATAAAGCATATTCATTAAATTTAGAAGTTAATCGATATTTAAATAAAAATATCACACTTTATTCAATTATCGATACCTTACAAATAATGCATAGAGAACCGATATTAAATTACTATCAAAGAAGATGAAATGTCATAATTAGGAAGATCGAACTTTTTTGGATATTCTATACAAACCAGATATAATCCTCTCGAATTTATTTTCGGTCCAGATTTAGTTCTATCTCGCATTTTGATCAAATCACCTATCCATTCTACCCTTCTTTTACCTTTTCCAATTTCGATTAAACTTCCAACAATATTTCTAACCATGTTGTAGGCAAAAGAATTTGCTTGGATATCCACGATAACATACCCTAACGATCTTCTCACACATGCGTATTGTATATTCCTTGTAGTCGAACGATTTTGATGATCAGATGAAATAAATGAACAAAAATCCTGTTCTCCTAGTAGGAGTTGAGCAGCTTCATTCATATTCTCATGATCCAGTCTTTCAGGAACATGAAAAACATTGGAATACAACACAGCTGGACGAACTTCTGCGTTGAAAATAATATATCGATAATACCTAGATATGGCGCTGAATCTTGCATGAAATTCGTAGGATACATTTTTTTTCCAAGACACTGAAATATCTCTTGGTAGATAATGATTTACACCAGATATCCAAACTGAATCCTTCCGTATTTTGGAAGTTTCAAAATGTACCACCTGTCCGAGAGCATGTACTCCTGCATCTGTCCTTCCTCCACAAAATACTTTTATCTCTTCATTTGTTAATTTTTTTAACGAATCTTCTAAACACTCTTGTATACTGCTTAATCCGATCTGTCTCTGCCAACCGTGATATCGTGTGCCATCATACTTTATTCCTAACGCAATCCTGTTCTGCATCGTTATTTCAAAAGTTAAGGAATCTATTATTCAAAAACATCGTAATTAATAAAGGTAAGGTAACAATTATCTAATTGTACAATTAAAATTTAATTGATTGACTATCTAAAGTGATTTAGCGATAAATCCGATTTTCTTTAACAAACTAAACGAACTTACATCGTTGCAATTCACTTCGATCGATGACCACTCTCTACGAATTGGATAATTGTTACGAAAATTCTCAAAGGAGTTTTTCCTATCTCTTTCATGCATTTTTTTCCATAAAAAACTATCATCGTTAGCGTTATAAATCAAATGTATCAGACTTCTTAGATCCTCTTGATTAACAGATCCATTCAGATAGATCTCTTTAAATTTTGGTATTGGTAAAAATCGATCTTTCATAAAACTCATCGGTTCTTTTTTTAAGAACTTGTTCAACTTTTCAAAAATTTGAAATACACCTCTCATTTTAGATTCTATCGAATATCCAGCAATATGTGGGGTACCAAGCATAACACGATCAAATAAATATTCAGAAATATGTGGTTCATTTTCCCAAACGTCTAGTATTATTTTAATTTTTTTTCCTTTATGAAATAAGAGAGCGAGAGCCTGATTGTCTATCAAAGATCCTCTACTAGTGTTGATCAATATTCTATTTGTTCCAATAGCATCTAGAATATCCTCGTTAAATAAATGATAAGAAGAACTATCTAATGATGAATGTATAGATATAATATCAGACCTATGAACTAATTCTTCCATCGTAACGAATATCTCTCCTTTCTTCCTCTCAGTTGGTGACATTATAGGATCATATAGGATTGTTGTTATTCCTAGATTATTTAAATAAAACCTTAATAAACTGCCGATATTGCCATATCCTACGATCCCAAATACCTTTTCCTTCAACTGAAAATTTCGATGATCGATCTGAGATAACAGAGCTGAAATAACATATTCCACTACAGATATTGCGTTACATCCATCTGCATGGCAAAAAAATACTCCGTTATTTTTCATCCATTCTTTATCCACATGATCTGTTCCAGACGTAACACTTCCAACAAATCTTATACCAGTATTCTTAATTAATCTTTCATTCACTTTAGTAACTGATCTAACCACTAATATATCTGTGTTCTTTGATAATTTTTTGTGAAGTGTCTTATTATCAAATATCTTTGTACGACCAACTTTATTAAACAATTCTAAAGCGTATGGAATATTTTTATCTATCAATATGTTCGGCATTCCATCCATTTTGAAA
This sequence comes from Candidatus Riesia pediculischaeffi, assembly GCF_002073895.1. GTDB lineage: Bacteria > Pseudomonadota > Gammaproteobacteria > Enterobacterales > Enterobacteriaceae > Riesia > Riesia pediculischaeffi. The sequence continues at coordinate 87,211 of NZ_CP012839.1, forward strand.
CACAATTCCCGTTATCACATGCGTTAATGAGGTAAAAATCTTAAAATATATAACATCTTAACATCTTAAGAACTATACATATAATCTTTTAAATATTTCGTTTAGTTTCGAAAACGAAAAGCGATAAAGATATCACTACAACTGATAAAAAATATCATACAATAAAAACTTATGATCATCTCCTAAAAACTGACAAAGAAACTTTTTCCATCAAAATAGAGGCGTTTGTCCCTCCAAATCCGAAACTGTTCGACATAACCGATTTTATTTCTTTTTTAAAACACTGAGTAACGATATTCATGTTCTTTGCATTTCTATCAATGTTGAAAATGTTGACACTCGGAGCTATAAATCCATACTTCATCATTATCAAGCTATAAATAATCTCATGAACTCCAGCAGCTCCTAGCGCATGTCCAGTCATTGATTTAGTACTGGAAATCAAAGGAATATTCTCTTTACCAAAAACACTCCGAATAGCATCTAATTCTTTAATATCTCCTATCAAAGTCGATGTTCCATGTGTATTAAGATAATCTACATCGTTTCTCCTGTTAGATAAAGCCATTTTCATGCATCTTTCTGCTCCCTCCCCTGATGGGGAAACCATATCATACCCATCTGAAGTAGCACCGTATCCAGTTATTTCAGCATATATATTCGCACCTCTCGATAACGCATGGAACAATTCTTCCACAACAATGATGCCTCCCCCTCCAGAAATCACAAACCCGTCTCTTCCTTGATCATACGGTCGAGAAGATTTTTCAGGAATATGGTTATACTTTGTTGATAAAGCACCCATCGCATCAAATTCACAACTCAATTGCCAACTTAATTCTTCCCCTCCTCCAGCAAAAACGATGTCTTGCTTATCAAGCTGGATCAGCTCTAAAGCATGTCCTACACAATGTGCAGAAGTGGAACAAGCAGAACTGATTGAATAATTCGCCCCTTTAATTTTGAAAGGGACTGCTAAACAAGCTGATATCCCAGAAGCCATTGCTCTCGTAACCATATAAGGACCTATTCCTCTCAATCCTTTTTTTCTCATTGTGTCAGATCCAAATACCTGATGATACGGTGATCCGCCTCCCGATCCGACTATGATTCCAGTCCTGATGTTAGAAACTTGATCAGATGATAATTTAGAATCAGAAATAGCTTCATGCATAGCTAGATATGCATATATAGAACAATCACTCATAAACCTCAAAATCTTCCTATGGATTTTTTTTTGGATATATTTTTTATCGAGTTTAATGTTACCCCACACTAAACTTCTTAATCCAACATTTTTAAATTCTTCTGAAAACTGAATTCCAGACCTTCCAAGCCTCAGAGAACGAAGAACTTCTTTTTTGTTATTTCCAATACTTGAAATAATTCCAATTCCAGTAATTACCGCTCTTCTCATTAAAAATATACCTTGTTCTACTTATAAACTACAACTAATTTCATTTTATGACATCTTGAAATTGATTTGAGAGCACCCATATGAAGCCTTATGATCTTTAAAATTCTCAAATATTTTTAATCTTTTTTTTTAGAGTTAAAACAGGAAACCTGAAGATAAATATTAAAATCTTCTAAAAATGAAAACTCAACCAAAGAAAGAAAAACGAATATCATCTTCGATCTTATTGAAGATCAATATGAATAGGAAAACTATACAACTTTTAAAAGACATCTAAGAAGTTAGTTTATTTGTTATATCTTGTTCTAACATAATGGATATTCAAAATGCTTTTCAATTGAATTATAAAAAAAACATCGAGCAACTATCTCATACATCTTCCTTTATGCATTAAAAAATGATCGATTAATACGATGGCTAACATTGCCTCCACAACCGGAACAGCTCTTATTCCGATACATACATCATGTCTTCCAGAAACAGAAATAGTTACTTCTTCTCCATCATGATTGATCGAAGTACACGGAACTTTGATGCTAGAACTAGGTTTAAACGCAATATGTACTACTACATCTTGACCTGTCGTAATTCCCCCTAGAATTCCTCCGGAATGATTGGTACGAAAAGTACCTCCTTTTCTTATTTCATCTCTGTGATAACTTCCGTTCATTTGAACCACATTAAATCCATCTCCTATTTCGACAGCTTTAACTCCGTTAATATTCATCATAGCATAACTGATATCTGCATTTAATTTATGAAAGACAGGCTCTCCTAATCCAGGAAACATATGTTTTGCGAATACTGTTACTTTTGAACCCACAGAATCTCCAATCTTCTTCAAGTGAGAAAATAATTTTTTCAACTCTAAAATTTTTGAACTATCTGGACAAAAAAAATTTTTTCTAGATAAACAGCTTGGTTCTTTAAAATCGATGAACATATTTCCTACCTGACTTAAATAAGCTTGTATCGTAATCCCTAAATTCTGTCTTAAATACTTCTTTGCAATTGATCCGGCAGCTACCCACATCGCTGTCTCTCTTGCAGAAGATCTACCGCCTCCTCTATGATCTCTAACACCGTATTTTTTTTGATAGGTATAATCGGCATGTCCAGGACGAAAGATCTCTCTAATGTTATCATAATCCTGAGATCTTTTATCGCAATTATTTAAAATTATTCCAATTGGATTACCTGTAGTAAAACCATTAAAAATACCAGATAATATCTCTACTCTGTCAGGTTCATTTCTCCGACTAATGCCATCTTCATTTTCTGATGGTCTCCTACGATCTAAATCAATTCTCAGATCTTTCTCTGAAATTTTCATTCCAGGCGGAACACCATCGATGATACACCCTAGAGACTTTCCATGAGATTCGCCAAAAGTAGTAACTCGAAAAATTTTACCAATTGAGTTTCCAGTCATAATGCTATATTTATGTTTCAATTAATTCGATAGTTTATTTTGAAAGATTTAAAAAAAGTGTTGATTTTTAGAAAGTTGTTCTTTTTTGATGCAGAACACTCCATTTCCTTTATTTTTGAGATTCATTATTTCAAAATCAACTTCTGGAAAAAGATTGATCAAGTTAATTATATTTTTTCCTACCTCACATAATAGTACACCTTTCTCACTTAAAAAATAAGGAGCATGTTTTAATATTATCTTAATGAACTTCAGTCCGTTTTCACAAGCTTTCAAAGATATGGATGGTTCTGCACGATATTCTTTTGGTAAAAATTTTAACGTTTTACAATCCACATATGGAGGATTAGTGATGATAAGATCATATTGTTTTGAAGGAACATCTTTAAAAAGATCGGATTGAATTAAATTAATCCGTTTTGAAAATGAATGCAATGTAACATTTTTTCTAGCGACCTCCAGCGCTTTAATAGAAATATCAGAAGCATCTATTTCTGATTCTTCGAAAGCATACGCACAAGAGATAGCGATGCATCCGCTTCCGGTGCAAAGATCTAGTATTTTTTTTGGTTTAATATCCACGATAGATTTAAAACTATCATCAATTAATTCTGAAATCGGTGATCTTGGGATAAATACCCTTTTATCTACAAAAAATTCATGTCCACAAAACCAAATCTTTTTTGTTAAATAAGCTGATGGTATTCTTTTAAACATTCTTAGTGATAACTTTTCAGAAATTTTTTTTCTTTCTGAAGTAGTTAAACGAGAAGATAAAAAGACTTCTGGGATATCTGTTGGTAATCTGATCGTAGAGAATAAAATATATACTGCTTCATCAAATGAATTATCCGTCCCTTGTCCATAGCAAACATTCGAACTATTAAGCTTTGTTATCATCCATCTCAACACATCTTTAATAGTATATAGTTCCATAATCTCCTTTCTTATCATTTTAAATTTATTTTCCATTATTTATACCAGAAAACTTTTTAGACACTTAATTTGATTAAATTATCTTTGTAAATAAAACCCACGATAAACATAAGTTTTAAAATTAATTCTATAAAACATAATAAGATTTTTTCATCGATCTTACATTTTTTTAGCAAAAATATTTGTCACATTGATGAAATTTACTATAATAAACAAAAGAAATACTCTTATGAAATCAGTTCAAAAATAATCTGATGAATTTAAATTCTTTATAGAGAATTCTACATCTACCTAAAAATCATAGAAAAATTCTATTATGTAACATTAATAACAGTTTCATAGAAAGTTCAATTTGATTCGATCAAGTCAACAAATGTTACATTATGTTTCTTCTTGTTTGATAAGGTATGCGTCAAAAAAATTTTAATAGGTATTATACTACTCACTTTGGAAGATATCTGTCACCGAACATTAAAATTGTATTTACACCTCTAATAATAAATTATGTTTTTTTTTGTGATTAATTGTGTTCTCTTAGTTAAATGGATATAACAAACCGTTCCTAACGGTTAGTTACAGGTTCGAATCCTGTAGAGAACGATAGAATGTTCATTCATCAAGTTTTGAAAATTATCGTAACCTTCCTGTTTTAAACAGGAAAGATCTTATAAGTTAATTTTTTATTTTTCAAGTTTCAATTTTTGAAAATATTTTTCGCACAAAACGTTTAGATCTTCAATATCTTTTTGCCATTCTCCTTTATTAATAGTCTTTTCATCCGGGTATAAAGTTTTATTAGATGTTATAGATTTTGGAAGAAGCGCTACAGCTCCTAGATTAGGTGTGGGATATCCAATTTGCTTAGAAACTTCTGCTGCTATTTCCGGTCTTAATAAAAAATCGATTAATTTGAGTGCTCCATCCACATTTTTTGCATTTGATGGAATCGCTAAACTATCCATCCAAAAAATTCCTCCCTCCTTTGGCCAAACAAAATCGACTGTGAACCCAAGTCTTTTAGCCACTACGGAAGATCCGTTCCACAACATTCCAATGCAAGCTTCTCCCTGTAAAAATGGTATCGCTGGATTGTCAGAATTAAACGCTATTATGTTCGGTATCAATTTTCTTAATTCCTCATAGGCCATACGAATTAACTCGCGGTCTTTAGTATTACCAGAGTATCCAAGTTTCATTAGAGTCATTTGAAACACTTCTCTTGCATCATCTATTAAAATAATTGATTCCTTAAATTCAGGTTTCCACAGATCTTTCCAAGAGGAAATATGTTGTTTTTTTGAAAAAAGATCCTTATTAACTCCTATTCCTGTTGCACCCCATATGTATGGAACAGAGTAATCGTTTTCAGGATCAAAGGATTTACGTAACCACTTCGGATCCAGATAGTGAAAATGTTTTAATTTATTTTTATCTATTTTTTGCAACATCCCTTCTTTCTTCATCTTAGATATGAAATAATTCGAGGGAACAACCAAATCATACGATTCTTGAACACTTGTTTTAAGTTTGTTATACATATTTTCATTTGATTCATATGTAGAGCATATAACTTGAATACCAGTCTCTTTGGTAAATTGACTTAATAACCAGGAAGGAGTATATTCAGACCAGTTATAGAAATATAGGATTTCTTTCTTTTGTTTTGCAAAGGAGTAAGATCCAAAGAAAATTATCTTAATCAAAAAAATAAAAAAAATATATTTTTTCATATACTACACCTGTTTATTATTAAAATGAAAAACATCTTCTACCAATGTGAATTTTTATTTCATAAAACATAATGTGATTTATCTTGACTTCATCGATATGCTTTCGAAAAAATGTATGCTATTCCACATTCTCTTGTATTATCAGTTTTTTTATCATCTTCCACATTGTTCGAACTAAAAAAAAACACGAGATAAAAAAAATCAATAGTAAAAAAGATAACTCATTTATTTCTGAAGATATCCCTACTTTTACCATAGAATAAATCTTTAACGGAAGTATTTCATATCTTGGTCCAGTAACAAAAGAAGAAATAGTTACATCATCTATTGAAATAATAAAAGTTAAAAACCAACTAGATATTATCGTTGGAATGGATAAAGGGATAATAATGTTTCTTAGAATAATAAACTCGCTGGCGCCGAGATCTTCTGCTGCTTCCAATAAACAAACATCAATTTTTTTGATTTTGGAATATGTGATAATTACCGAAAATGGTAGACAAAAAGTAATGTGAGATAGTAACAGAGAAAAAAATCCTAATGATATCCTGAAAAACTTAAAAAGAAGTAGGAAAGAAATCGCTATCACAATATCAGGAGATACTGCGATTGTAAATAACATACAATATATGAACAACTTACCTTTAAACCGATACCTTAAAAGAGAGATAGAGATTAATAGTCCTATCGCTGTAGTTACACTAGCGGATAGTAAAGAGATTGTCATCGAGTTAAATGTGGATTGTATCAAGGAATCGTTTTGCCATAACATCTTATATTTGCTCAAATCTGCATCCTTAGTACAATTTTTAAATTGAGAAAAATTATAGGAATTTATTATGAGAATGATTATCGGAATATAAAGATAAGAATACACAAATATAACAAAGAAATTCCGTAAAAGACGAATAATCATATTTAATCTACCTTTTTTTTATTAGATTTAAGATAATATAATAAAAATAAAGTAATAGACTAGTAAAAATAATTAGTACTATGCTTGTTGCTGAACCAAATGGCCAGTCTCCTAAATTTAGAAATTGACTTTTAATAATATTTCCGATTAACAGAATTTTTGATCCACCCATAAGATCAGATACATAGAATAAGCTCATTGAAGGTAAAAAAACTAGCAGAAAACTAGATATAATATCCGGAACAGTTAATGGAAATATTACTTTAATAAAAATTTGATATTTACTAGCTCCTAAGTCTTTTGCTGCTTCAACCAAAAGATAGTTGATCTTCTTAAAACTCAGATATATGGGTATGATCATAAAAGGAACAAATATATAAATCAATCCGATCATCACTGCCGTCTTTGTATACAAAATTTTAATCGGTTTATTAATTACTTTCGACCAAATTAAAAACTCATTAAAATATCCGTTTCTACTTAGGAAAGTTTTCAAACCATAAATTCGAATAAGAGAATTTGTGCAAAATGGTACGATAATCAGAAACAACATCAATTTTTGAAATCTTTCTGAAATATTAGATAAAAAAAATGCACAAGGATAGCTTATGATCAAACAAAATAAAGTAGAAGTCATAGAGATTGAGAGGGATTGTAAAAAAGCTTTCTTGAAGATCGGATCAAACAATTTAATATAATTTTCAACTGTCAAATGCGTGCCAATAATATTTTCTCTATCTTTTGTTAGAAAGCTGATTATAAAAATTAGTACGTTTGGAAGAAGTATAAAAGTAGACAACCAAAACAATACAAAGGTAATTATGACTCTTTGAAAATTACAATAGCTACGATTCATCAAAAAAAATTATCTCCGAATTTTTTTTCCACTTAATTTCAATTTTCTGATTCAACAAATTATTTTTTTCTTTTTCTGATTTTCCAGAAATTTCTCTTACTTGAATTCTCTTCCCATTTTTTATTTCAACTTCTGTATCGATGATCATTCCTCTATAATTTATTTCTCTGATAAAACCAATCAATTTTTCGTCGCTGAACCCTTCATCCTCAGTGTCTTCAATTTTTAAATCTTCCGGTCGTAATAATATCTTAAGTTTTTGTCCTTTACGAACAGAAAGTTCAGTAAATATATCGTAATATAACCCTTCGCAGTTTATTTTAGCTCTCTTTCTATCGTTCAAACATAATACAGTAGCATCTAATACATTAATTTCTCCTACAAATTGTGCAACAAATAAATTCTTAGGATTTTTATATATCTCTTCTGGAGATCCATCTTGTTCTACTTTACCTTCTTTCATAATCAATATTCTGTCTGACATAGAAAACGCTTCCGTTTGATCGTGTGTAACATAAATAAACGCAATTCCTGATTGACGTTGCAATTCTTTCAATTCTTTTTGCATTTTTCTCTTTAAACTATAATCTAAAGCAGATAACGATTCATCCAATAGAAGTACTTTAGGTTCGTTGATCATCGCTCTTGCAATAGCTACTCTTTGTTGTTGTCCTCCAGAAAGTCGGTGAGGATAGATATTTTTTAGTTTCTGTAGTTGCATTTTTTCTAAAATTTTTTCTACTTTTTCTGATATCCTTGAAGAAGGATGATTTTTTATTTTTAATCCAAAAGCGATGTTTTCAAATACAGACATATGTGGAAATAAAGCATAGTTTTGAAAAACTATATTTACATTTCTTTCCGAAGGATGTGCTGTAGTAATGTCATGACCATCTAAAAAAATATATCCTTGATCAGCAGTCTCTAACCCAGCAATCAATCGTAATATAGTGCTTTTTCCACATCCTGAAGGTCCTAATATAGCTAAAAACTGTCCTTTTTTTACTTTTAAGCTAAATTTAGAAATAATTTGTTTGCCATTAAAATATTTAGTTAAAGACTTTAGTTCAATTAACAATGTATTAGTTGTTATCTCTTTCATTTTTGTTGAACGGTATCGATATTTTAAGAATTTCCAATCTTTTTGGAATACATTTGAACAATGTATTTAAAATAATCATTCATAAGATAACCGACATCTTAAAGATATAAAAATAGAGTTTAGTCACACTTCGATTTTTCTTTGAAAGAATGGTAAAATAAAAATGTTCAATTAATGTCAAACATTAGAAAGAATATCGAATATTTTGAAATATTGGAAGAACATTTTGAACTGTATGGAATATTAGAACAAATATTCTTCTAAACTTCTACGATAGATTTTTGTCATCTAAAAGTTTAGAATAAAGATTCTTATTGTAAAGTGAAGTCTATGATAGATAGTAACTTTAATTTTACCCAACTCTCATAAAATGAGAATATAAATGAATCGGGTCTATAAATCTCTATTTTTAAAAAAAAATAAATCTAAAACTAACCTGAAAGTATTAAATCACAAGTAATAGATTAAATTTCTAATTCGTTATTGTGATTGAATATTTTATGAAGAATTAAACGGTAAAAATCGTAGATTTACGAGAAAAATCGGAGATCAAAATGTAAACTTATCTTACAATAAGATCATAGAAAAATGAATTACAATAGATGGATGATTATTCATGTTTCGAAAACTTTAGATAGCCCGCTTCTGTAACAGAAAACTTTTTAATCATCGAATACAATTGGGCAATACCAGATTCGAACTGATGACCTCCTCCTTGTAAGGGAGATGCTCTACCAACTGAGCTAATTGCCCGCACAAATTTTATTGTAAGATTAAATACCAGATAGATTGGTACACCGTCAAACATAAAATTTCGTTTATATTACTTCATATGTTTTAAAAATACAAATCTATTCCAGATAAATAGAACGATTCATTCAAATTCTATCATCATAACACTTTTATAACAAAGAATATAATATGAAAAATATCAAAACTCGTTTTGCACCAAGTCCAACTGGAAACTTACATTTAGGTAATGTTCGTACAGCTCTATATTCTTGGTTATTTAGCAGAAAATTTAACGGAAAATTTGTATTAAGAATAGAGGATACTGATTTAAGCCGTTCTTCGGAAGAATCTAAAAAAGATATTTTAGATATCATGAAGTGGCTAAAATTAAATTGGGATGAAGGACCATATTATCAAAGTCAAAGAATAGAATATTATAACAACGTGATCGAAGATATGATCTCTAAGAATCTCGCTTATCGATGTTACTGTTCCAGAGAAAGACTTAATGCTTTAAGAAAAAAACAAATTGGAACTGGTGAAAAACCAAAATACGATGGAAATTGTAGAAATGTTATATCGTATGTTCTTAAGAACCGACCTCATGTGGTTCGTTTTAGAAATCCAGACTTATCTGTTGTTGTAAAAGATTTAATTCGCGGAAAAATTATATTTCATAACTCTGAATTAGATGATTTCATAATTCGCCGAGAAAATGGTATTCCAACTTATAATTTTTGTGCATCGATCGATGATCACGAGATGGGTATTACTCATATAATAAGAGGAGAAGAACATATTAGTAATACTCCAAAACAAATTAATTTTTTACGCTCTATTGGAGCAAATATCCCTGATTATATCCATATATCATCTATTTTGAATCATGATGGGAAGAAAATATCTAAAAGAGAGGATAAAATATACGGAGTTAAATTTTATAAAAAACAAGGATTCTTACCTGAAGCCATTTTAAATTATCTTCTACGTTTGGGTTGGTCTTACGGAGATATTGAAATATTTAACATACAAGATATGAAAAAGTACTTTTCTATAGAATCCATCGGAAGATCTCCAAGCATGTTGAACTATAAAAAGATGTTGTGGATAAATAGATGTTATATAAGATCCTTATCAAACAGTAAAATTATGAGATATCTAGAAGATTTTTATATTGCTCAGGAAAAACTACTACATCGAAAAAATATCTTAGAGAAAGTTGTTAGGTTATTTAAAGACCGTTGTAACACTCTATATGAAATGATTGAACTTTCTGAATTTTTATTTCATAAAAAAATTAAATTTCAAAAAATTGAACCAATATACTTTAGCAAAACTTTTTTAAACATATTAGATACTTTTAAAAAAGAGATATCTAAAATATCAAACTGGAAAATTTCAAACATTCATTCTACAATTCTTGATTTATCAAAAAAATTTAAAATTGATATCAAAAAAATTTATATGTTACTAAGAATCGTTTTAACTGGAAAAAATCAATCTCCTGAAATTAGTTTCGTAATACATGAAATCGGAAAGGGATGATGCTATCTTTAAAATAGATTACTACTTCCAATACATTCAAATTAATTACAAAAAACTTCACGATAAACCATAGAATGCTCATATTTTTTATTTTAGGAATGAAATTTTTAAACAGTTAAAACCCTTATCAGATATGATTAAGAATCCGTTTTGCAGAACACTTTCATTTAGGATCAGTTTATTTCAAAATATATTCTAATCTACTGATTGATTTCTATATAAATCTTATAGAATACGAAAACTACTAATAGAAATTATGAACATATATATCTGAAGTTTGAAAGTATATTGTAATTTTTTTTGTGAGATTCAATGATGTTTATAATAAATCTCAGAAATTAAGATAATTTCATTGTTCAACATCAGATCGTAGTATAAAAAAAAGATATCAACTGATTTTCAAAATATTATAGATCTTTCAAGAAAAGCAAAAATTATAGCGGTTCAACTTGAAATATACTAATTAATTTTAAAAGCTGATTTTAATTCTTCCACTTTATCTGTTTTTTCCCAAGGAAAAATTAAACGACCAAAATGTCCATAAGAAGCTGTTTTTAAATAAATTGGACGAAGCAAATTAAACATCTTAACTAATCCATACGGTCTGAGATCAAATATTTCGCTAATTACACTATTTATATGGTCGATACTAACCTTTTCGGTTCCAAATGTTTCAACCATAACGGAATTTGGTTCAGGTATTCCAATTACATAAGATATCTGTATTTCACACTTTTCTGCAACTCCAGCGGCAACAATATTTTTCGCTATATATCTTGCAGCATAAGCGGCCGAACGATCAACTTTAGAAGGATCTTTTCCTGAAAATGCTCCTCCTCCATGTCGAGACATTCCTCCATAAGTATCTACTGCTATTTTTCTTCCAGTCAATCCGCAATCTCCCATAGGACCTCCTATAACAAATCTTCCCGTAGGATTGATAAAATATTTTGTATCTTTTTTTATCCATTTTTTGGGAATAATTGGAAATATGATTTCTTCCATTACTCCCTCTATTAATGAATCTCTATCAATTTCTTCAGAATGTTGAGTAGATATAACAATCGAATGAACACCAGTAATTTTATTATTCTCATATCGTAGAGTAACTTGACTTTTTGCATCTGGTCTGATCCATGGAAGAATACCATTTTTCCTAACTTCAGATTGACGTAACATCAACCTATGAGCATAAGTGATAGGAGCTGGCATGAATTCATTTGTTTCCATACTAGCATATCCAAAAACAATTCCTTGATCACCTGCTCCTTGTTCAATTGGATTTTCTCTATCAATTCCTTGTAATATATCTGGAGATTGTTTGCTGATTACATTAATAATTGCGCAAGAACTAGAATCAAAACCAACCTTCGAACTTGTATAACCAATATCAAATAGAATTTTTCTTACAGTACTTTCAATGTCTATATTCGCTTGAGTTTGGATCTCTCCACCGATTATAACCATGCCGGTTTTAAGATAAGTTTCGCAAGCTACCCTAGAGAGTTTATCTTGTCTAAGAGCTTCATCAAGAATAGCGTCAGAAATCTGATCAGCAACTTTATCTGGATGACCTTCTGATACTGATTCAGATGTAAAAATCCGTTTGATCATATATTTATATATTAACCTTTTATATTTATAAAAATCACTTCTAAACTATCTTTTTAATAGTTGCATATTAATCCAATTATAAAAAAAATAACATCCAATACTTCTAATGAGATTGCCTTACTTTACATTTAACAACACTAGTTGATAGAATGCTGATGTTTTACGATAACGGATTAAATTATAATGATTAAATCTGAAAATAAGGTAATTTGGTAAAAATAAAAACACCAATTTATAACCATTATAAACGATAAAAGTACAACAAATATTGTTGCTAAAAAAGTTTTATGTTCCAATTTGTCAAAAGGTATTAATAATAAATTGGATTAATTTTTTATCGAAGGATATGCAATGTATATCCAAGCTAAATTTAGTAATGAGATCGAGAACTTGATACTTTTGTCAAATTTAAACATAAACAGAAATCATTTTTAAAAGACTACATTATGCTATAAATTAGATTCATACGGATCTGAATATTATAGAGTATATATCGAATACTAATATAAGTTTATTCAATGAACTCTTTGAGTTTATTTAACATTCGATTTAACCATCATTTTAAAATATGATAATGTACAGAATAATCATTTTTACGTACAATTACATAATTTTAAAAATATATAAATTTTAAAAAAATATGAGTCTTATCATTTATAATAGATGAAAAATAGTTTTAGTCATGTTGCAGTATTATCGGAAGAGGTAATAAAAGCATTAAACATAAAAAGAGACGGAACCTACATTGATTGCACTTTTGGACAAGGAAGACATAGTAATCTAATTCTTTCACAGCTACAAGAAGCAGGAAAATTAATAGCAATCGATCGTGATCCTCAATCAGTTTCAATAGCAAAAAAAATTAATGATAAAAGATTCACTATCAAACATGGTTTATTTTCAAATATATATAAATTTTCAAAAGAAGAGAATATCGTTAGAAAAGTGAATGGAATATTACTCGATTTAGGTATTTCCACAGTACAAATTAATGACGCGAAGAGGGGTTTTTCTTTCAAAAAAGATGGAAATTTAGATATGCGTATGAATCCGATGACAGGAATTTCTGCAAAAGAATGGTTAGAAAAGGCTAAGAGAGAAGAAATTGAATCGGTTTTAAAAAAATACGGAGAAGAAAAGAAAGCATACAAAATATCTAAGTTGATTTTCCGATACAATCATTCAAGAAATTTTAAAAAGATCACTTGTACAAAGGAATTAGTTAACATCATCTCAAAAGTAAATTCATATCACAAAAAGCATCCAGCTACAAGAACGTTTCAAGCGATTCGAATCTATATTAATAATGAATTAGAAGAACTAAAAAAAATTCTAGAAGAAGCTCTCAGAGTATTAGCTCCTTTCGGAAGAATAGTAGCGATCAGTTTCCACTCTTTGGAAAGTAGATTAATCAAAAATTTTATAAAAAAATACAGTAGTTATGTCATAATTGACCAAAAAATTTTTAAAAGAAACCAAGAGAACGATCTTTCTCAGAAAATTAAGTTGAAGTTAATCAACAAAGTTAAACCGAAAAGAAAAGAGATTCTTGAAAATCCTAGATCAAGAAGTTCATTGTTAAGAACAATTGAGTTTCATGTGAAATAAAGATTAAAAAAATGAAAAGAAATAATAGTTTAACAAGGATGATTGCTACCGATATTTTAAACATGAATTTCTTTAATTTATTATTATTCACCTTAATAATCATCACATTGATAGAAATTTTTAAAGTAAATTATCAAGTAAAGTTGTTGACAATCAAAAAGTATCAAGAGATCAAAAAGGGAGTTCTTTTACAATCTGAAGAAGATAACTTATTTTTTAAAAAAATAATTACCGAGCATTCAAAAAAATAAAACATGTGTATCAACTTGAGTTAAACCGGAACATGTATGGAGAAGAAAGGAAAGGACCATATCATAACTTAATATCCAAAGATTCTCATTCATATAAAGAACAAAAAAAATTAGAATCACGTTTTTTAATTGTACTATCAATTTTTTTGATCTGTATCATCGTCATTTTATTAAGAGCAGGATATTTACAAATTTTCGATTCTGAAAAATTAGTCAAATTTCATAATGTTTTTTCTTTAAGGACAAAAAAAATACAACATGATAGAGGGTTAATATTCGATAGAAACGGAAAAAAATTAGCAGTTAATTTAGTTTCTTATTCTATCGCGGTGGATCCAAAAACAATTTTAAAATTTAGTGATATTAGAGAACAAAAGAACTGGAAAAAATTATCTATCGAACTGAAAATTCCCATAGAACGAATTTATCATAAAATCATGTCCTCTAAAAATCTTAGATTTGTCTATCTAGTTAGAAGAGCGGTTGGATTAGACATCAGTTCGATAGTTAAAATGAAGATCAGTGGATTATACATTTTTAAAGAATTAAGAAGATATTATCCGTATGGAAAATTTTCTTCTAGCTTGCTAGGGTTGACGAATATAGATCACATTGGAATAGAAGGAATTGAAAAAAGTTTCGATCTTACATTAAATGGGATTGAAGGACAAAAAATTGTTCGTGTTGGAAGAAGTAGGGAGACGATAGAAGAGATTTCAGTTGTCAAACAGAACACATTACCTCAAAATCTAACTTTGAGCATCGATAGTGAGATACAATCTGTTATCTATAAAACACTAGAATATCATATTTCAAAAAATCAAGCTAAGTTAGGAATATCCGTGTTATTAGATGTAAATACTGGAGAGATTTTATCAATGGTCAGTGTACCATCTACAAATCCAAACGGATATTTTTACGGTCGTCCAACAAAATCTACCAGAAATCGAGCGATATCTGATTTATTTGAACCTGGATCAACTGTAAAACCGATGATCGTTATCAAAGCGTTAGATAAAAATACTGTTAGTCAAAACAGCATCATATCAACAAAACCATATAAAATAGGAAAACATTTGATCAAGGATGTAAAAACATATGATTGTTCATCCATTTCAGAAATACTTCAAAGATCCAGCAATGTAGGATCTTCCAAAATAGCATTGATGATGAGTTCTAAAGAACTATTAGATACATACCTGAAATTTGGATTTGGAAAATTTTCTGTAGGATTATTTGGCGAAAAAAAAGGCAGATTCCCATCTATTGAAAAAAAGTTAAGTCCTATAGAAAAAGCTACTTTTTCTTTCGGATATGGTTTTATGATCACACCATTGCAACTAGCCCAATCTTATGCGAGCATCGGAAGTTATGGAATTTTTCGAACTTTATCTATTTTAAAGAAAAATAGTGAACTGTCATTAGAAAAGAGAATATTTCCAACAGAAATTGTTCAAAAGGTAGTTAATATGATGAAACATATCTCCTTGAAAGAAATAAAACATCTTAAAAAAACAATAAGATATGAAGCAGCGATAAAAACAGGAACAATAAAGAAAGTCGATCATGGTTCATATGTTAATAAATATATTTCTTGTACTGCAGGTATTGCTCCAACATATCGTCCGAAGTATTCTTTAGTAGTTATTATTGATGAACCAAGTTCAGGGAAATATTATGGAAATTTGGTGACAACTCCAGCATTCACTGAGATTATGAATAAAATTCTTGAGATAAGTGCATCCTAGAATGAATGATATCGCAAATCTAATTTCTAATTTTTATGAAGAAATATTTCAAATTATCGAAGTTATTATCTAGTTTGGAAATATCTGTCCCGAACATAATGTTCAAAGAAATGAAACTAGACAGTAGAAAAATCGAGAAAAATGACATATTTTTAGCTGTTCCTGGATCGAAAAAAGATGGAAGAGATTATATTGATCATGCTATAAAAAAAGGTGCTTCTGCAGTCATTGCTGAATCTTATATATCGAATAAAAAAGATGGATACATAGATTTTACACGGAACATACCAGTAGTACTCATTAAAGACTTAAATAAAAAGATGATCTCTCTATCAGAGAACTTATATAAGATTCCAAAGAAAGCGATCAAACTGATTGGTGTTACCGGTACTAACGGAAAAACAACTGTTGCACATATTATCGCGCAATTGGCAAATTTGTTAGGCGATAAAAGTGCAGTTATGGGAACTGTTGGAAATGGATTAATCGGAGAAAACATTATATCCAATGGTTTAACAACTGCATCTTGTATAGAAATTCGATCCATATTACAGAAATTTTTTAAAAAAAATGTTAAAATAGTTGCGATGGAAGTTTCTTCACATGGGTTAGCTCAAGGAAGAACTTCTAATCTATCATTTTCTTCTGCGATTTTTACTAACCTTACAAGAGATCATCTAGATTTTCATAAAAATATAGAAAATTATAAACTTGCTAAAAAAAAGTTGTTCTATGAATATAGTTGCAAAAACAGAGTATTTTATGTAGATGATCCGGTAGGATATGAATGGATGAGGGATTTTCCAGATTCCTGTGCCGTTTCTACAAATTGTAAAAATCTTCCAAAAATCTATGGTCGATCATTATATGTTAAAAAAATAACCTATTTGAAAGATCGAACGGTAATCCATTTTAGCTCTGATTGGGGTGACGGAGAAATAAAAACTTCATTTTTAGGAGATTTTAATGTATCCAACTTCGCATTAGCGATAGCATCGCTATTAATGATGGGATATCCTATTCGATCTTTAATAAAAAATACGGAAAAAGTACTCCCTATTGTTGGAAGAATGCAAATTATTTCACATCGCAATCCAAGAATCATCATAGATTATTCACATAATCCTGACTCCCTAAGAAAATGTCTAGTTTCACTTAGAAAACATTTTAAATCCAAGATTTGGTGCATATTTGGATGTGGAGGTGACCGAGATAAAGGAAAAAGATCGATTATGGGAGAAGTTGCAGTAAGATATTCTGATTTCGTAATCATTACGAATGATAATCCAAGATCGGNGGAAGAACCTAAAAAAATTTTTGAAGATATTCTAAAGGGGTGCGTCAACCTGAATTTTGTACGTTGCATTCCAGATCGAACAGAAGCTATTAGATATGCTATTTTTCAATCTAAACCGAATGACACAGTCATAATTTCTGGAAAAGGACACGAAGTAAAACAAATTATGAGAGATCATCAGACATTTTGTTCTGACCATCAAATTGCATTAAACTGGTTGTCTAGAAAGTGATCATAATGTTTCAAACAACATTAAAAAAGATATCATCTATTGTTTCTGGAAGATTATATAAAATTTCTGATTCTCATGCAAACACATTGATGATTCAAAAAGTTTCCACGGATAGCAGAGATAATAAACGTGATTCCATCTTTATCGCCATCAAAGGAAAAATCTTTGATGGACATTGCTTTGCCGAAGAGGCTGTTAAGAAAGGATCTTTAGCGATCTTATCGGAATCACTTTTACCGATCAATAAACCACAGATTATAGTTAAAAGTACGATCCATGCAATCGAGAGGATAGCTCATTGGATAAGGAAAAAAAGCCGAGCTAAATTTATTGCAATTACAGGTTCTTCCGGAAAAACTTCCGTTAAAGAAATGACAACTTGTATCCTTGCAAAATTAGGTTTAACGATTTCTACAAAAGAAAACTACAACAATAACCTTGGAGTTTTACTAACATTATTACGTGTAAGTGAACTACATCGATACGTAGTAATAGAAATAGGAGCTAGTAAATTTAAAGAAATTCAGTATTCCAGCTCGATCTCCAATCCGGATGTTGCGTTGATTAACAACCTATTCGCTGCTCATTTAGAAGGATTCGAATCTTTTTCAAAGTTATCCAAAGAGAAATCAGAAATACTTCATGGTCTATCGAAATTCGGTACGGCAATTATTAATTTAGATAACAATGATATTAAAAATTGGAAAAATATTCTGAAAGATCTTTACAGAATACGATTTTTTTCTTTAAAAAAGAAGGGATACTCTCATTTCTATGCTACAGATATTTATCATAGGAAATTTTTTACACAATTTAACATTCATACGCCGTTTGGAACTGCTAAAATTTCAAACTTTTTGATGGGTCTACATAGCGTTTCTAACGCATTAGCCTCCGCAGCAATTTCGATATCTGTCGGAGCTAGCGTTAAACAGGTGGAACAAGGACTAAACAACTTCAAGCCCATACACGGAAGGATATATCCACTACATATATCTCCTAATAAGATCATACTGGATGATACGTACAACTCAAATTTTGGATCAATGATCGCAGCTATCGATGTTCTTTCAGAAATGACAGGATACAGGGTTCTAGTCGTCGGTGATATGTTAGAACTCGGTGGGTATTCATCATTTTATCATAAAAAAATTTCTAGAATAGTCCAACATAAGAAAATAAATAGAGTGATTAGTTTTGGAATAGAAAGTGTATTCATTAGTCGATCACATCCGAATGGAACGCACTTCTTTTCACAGGAGGAATTAATGAAAGAACTCGTTTCCTTGATCGTAACTCATGACGAAATATCAATGTTGATCAAAGGTTCAAGAAGAGCGAGGATGGAAAATATTATAAACGATATATGTAGGAGAGAATCTCTTTGATAATTCTATTTATAAACAAATTTCTTTTGGAAGATAAATATTCGAACCCTTTTTCTCAAATAATTCCTAAGATATTGGCAAGTTTCATCACATCAATATTGATCGTATTGTCGATTACTCCAGCTTTCATTAAAAAATTTCGATCTATGCAAGTTTTTCAGAAGATCAGAAAAGAAAATCCAAAATCCCATCTTAAAAAGAATGAGGTTCCCACCTTTGGTGGAGCATTAATCTTGTTCTCGATAATATTTTCAATATTACTTTGGTCAGATATCAACATCGAATATGTTAGATACATCTTATTCTCTTTAATTTCTTATGGAACGATTGGATTTATCGACGATTACAAGAAAATTGTTCATCAAGATCCAACAGGATTAAAGGCACGTTGGAAATATTTTTGGCAATCTTTCTCAGCTTTATTTATATTAATTATCTTGTATAAATCTGGAAATTTTCACAACAGTTCATTCGAACAAAGTAATACGATCGCCGATGTTGATGTTTTCATCTTTATAAAGTTAACCATTTCCTATCTTGCCATCGTCGGAATGAGCAATGCGGTCAACATAATGGACGGATTAGATGGGTTGGTTTTAATGCCAACAATCTTTGTTTGTATTTCCTTTGCAATAACATCAGTATTAAAAATACAAAATTTTACCTTTCAAAATCTTACGAATGCAAAGTTACTTATAATCAGTAATTATTCTGAAATAACAATCATATGTTTTTCTATGATTGGCTCATGTATTGGATTCTTATGGTTCAACAGTTATCCGGCAAAATTATTTATGGGAGATATAGGATCTTTATCTTTAGGTGGAACTATAGGGTTGATTTCTGTTCTACTTGAACAAGAGTTGGATTTGTTGATTATTGGAGGAATTTTTGTGATAGAAATCGTTTCAGTTATCTTACAGGTATTTCATATTAAATTTTTTCACAAAAGATTGTATTTAATGGCTCCTATACACCATCATTATGAACTATTAGATCATTCTGAACCAAAAATTGTTTTCAAATTTTGGATTATGTCTTTAGCATTCACCATTCTTGGATCTTTGATAGCATGGCGAATTATTTAGGTAAAAAAATTGTCATTGTAGGATTGGGAAAAACTGGTTTATCTTGTGTTAATTTTTTCATTTCTAAAAAAATATTTCCAAAAGTTATCGATACCCACAATTCTCCTACTTTAAAATCGTTTATTCCAAAAGGTATTTCTTGTCATTTTGGAAGTTGGAATCAGGAATGGATTATCAGTTCTGATCTAATCATCTTAAGCCCAGGAGTGGATCGATTTCAAACAGAGATACAACTGGCATATAAAAAAGGAATTGAAATAATAGGAGATGTAGAACTTTTCTGTAGAGAACTTAAAAAAGATAAGAAGATTATTTCTATTACAGGATCAAATGGAAAGAGTACAACGACCTGTCTGTTGATGGAAATAGCTAGAAAGGCCGGTTTAAAGGTTGGAGTCGGTGGAAATATAGGAAATCCCGTTTTAGATTTGCTACGTTATGATTACGACGTGTACATTCTAGAGTTATCTAGCTTTCAGCTAGAAACCACAAACACCCTTCAATCTTATGGAGCCGTTATACTGAACGTTTCTGAAAATCATATGGATCGATATCCTCTCGGAATGGATCAGTACATTTCAGCTAAGCTTAAAATTTACGAATTCGCAAAGATATGTGTAGTTAATGTCATGGACAGTACAATATGGCCGATACACAGAGAATCGCACAACAGAGATTATTTAAGCTTCGGAATGAATTCTGGAATTTACAGTTTGAATACAAGGAAAAACATAATTCAAAGATATGGAGAGACGTTGATTCATACGAAGTCTATCAAGATCTCTGGAACACATAACTACTTTAATTTTTTAGCTGCGTTATGTTTGGCAGAGATCATTAATATCCCGATACGTACTAGTATTTCTGTGATATCTAAATATCGAGGTCTGCCACACAGATTGCAGGTAATTCATAAAAAAGATGGGGTAACATGGATAAACGATTCTAAATCGACTAATATAAACAGCACAATTGCTGCGATAAAAAGTATAGAGAAAGCGAGAAAAATACACTTACTGCTAGGTGGGGACAGGAAGATGTCTAAACTATCCCCTTTAAAAAGATTTATATGTTTTAGAGAAGATATACAAATTTACTGTTTTGGAAAAGATAAGTTAAAATTTGGAAAATTGAAGGATAACAGTATTGTGTTAGATACGTTGAAACAATGTGTGTTGAAAGTTTTAGAGATTTCAAAGAACGGAGATGTAGTGTTACTATCTCCAGCTTGTTCCAGCTTAGATCAATTTCTTAATTTTGAACATCGAGGAGAAATTTTTACTAAAATGGTCAAAAATTTTTGTTCTTAATCAATAACAAATGAACTTCATGAAAAGATCTTACTACAATCGTTCTTTACTTTTGGTGACGATGATCTTATTAATTTTTAGCATCGTGATGGTAGGATCTTCTTCTGTAAACATCAGCGACAGAGTGAACAAAGACTATTTATATTTTTTTAAAAAAAACGTTATTCACTCTATTGTATGCATCATAACGATGATATGTGTATCGAATGTACCAATTTATAAGTGGAAAAAATATAAAGGTAAGCTAATTATATTCTCCATAACATTATTATTTTTATCGAACCACTTTGGTATTGTTTCGCACGGAGCGAGGAGGTGGATTAACATTAAAATTGTCAACGTTCAACCGTCCGAACTGATTAAAATAACTTTCTCTTTTTATCTTTCTGAATACCTATCTAAGAAATATAAGCAGATCTTTTCAACCATATCATTCATCTTTATCCTTTTTATCATATCAAATTTTTTATTATCACAACCGGACTTTGGAACCTTAGCAATATTGTGTTTATCTTCCTTGTTTCTATTTTTGTTGATCGGTAAAAGGATCGTGTTGATCGTAATTGGAAACGCTCTCCTGATAATAGCTTTTTTTATTTCGATATATTTTCACCCATATCGTGTAAAAAGAATTACATCTCTTTTAGATCCATGGTCGAACTATCTAGGAAGCGGATATCAACTTGTACATTCTATGATTTCTCTCGGAATAGGTGGTTTTTTTGGAAAAGGTGTTGGAAACTCAATACAAAAATTAACTTTTCTTCCAGAACCTCATACTGATTTTATCATATCCATCATAGGAGAAGAGTTAGGATATTTTGGAATCGTGATGGTCACCATATCGCTATTCTTCATATTCTTTCAAGGTATGAAAATCAATCGGAAGAAATGCTTTACAAGATTCGCAGTACTTCCCTGGATACCTAGCATATTTTATCAGCTTGCTTATTATCGTACAGTCCATTATTAACATAGGCTCAGCTGTTGGTATACTTCCGATAAAGGGTACAACTTTACCAATAATTAGTTACGGAGGATCTAGTAAATTAGCAACGTGTACTAAAATTGCCGTGTTATTGAGGATAGATTTTGAAACTAAGATGAGAAAAATTCAAGCGTTTAAGAGATGATATGAAGCAAGATATTCAAAAAATAGCTATTTTAGCCGGTGGAACAGGAGGGCACATCTTTCCAGGGATAACGATCGCAAAACTCTTTAAAAAGATGAAGTGGAAAGTAATATGGATAGGATCAAATGGAGGAATGGAAAGAAATATTGTCCCAAAATATGGAATTATTTTAGAAACTATAGAAATCTCCGGGTTAAAAAGAAGAAATTTTTTTCAATATTTCAAAAAGATCTTCGAATTACCTTTTGCGATAATACAATCCATTAGAATAGTTCGAAGATATAGACCTGACGTTGCAATTGGATTGGGAGGATACGTCTCTGGACCGAGTGGATTAGCTTCTTGGATATGTAAGGTTCCGATAGTCGTACATGAACAGAACAAGGTAGCTGGATTAACGAACAGATTATTGTCTAAAATATCTTCTGAAACTCTACAAGCGTATCCTAATACCTTACATGGAGCCCGAACTGTAGGAAATCCGATTCGAGAGGATATATTATCGATTTCAAAAGCAAAGCATAGAATTTGTAAAAGAGTCGGAAGAATTCGCTTGTTAATTATCGGAGGTAGTCAGGGTTCAGAAATATTCAATAAAAGTATACCAAAGGTAGCTTCAAAAATTTCTGATAAGATTCTAATCTTTCATCAAACAGGAATAGGAAAAAAATATTTCACTATTGAAATGTATAAAAAATTACGTATCAGAAGATATTGTTATAAGGTTACAGAATTCATAAACGATGTTGCTTCTGCTTACCGTTGGGCCGATATACTTATCAGTAGATCCGGAGCTATGACGGTAAGCGAAGTAGATTCGATAGGATTGCCAACTATTTTTGTTCCTTATCAACATGCAGATAATCAACAACTCTTCAATGCTGAACCTTTGAAGGAATCCGGACTCATCAAGATTATCGAACAATCCAAAAATCTTTCTGAAAAATTAATTGAACAGATAGAAAGATGGAATCGTGATGAAATATCGAAAATATCTCAAAAATTTAAGAGCGTTCTATCGGTAAAATATTCGAAGGAAATGATCGTAAAGAATTTGATAGAAGTATCGAAAAGAAATGAAATTTGATATGTTGTGTACTGATAATTCACGTTTTAAAAGAAATGAACTTAAAAAAGTACTGTTCAAGAAACGTCCCTTCGAGATTACCATTCATTTCGTCGGAATCGGAGGAATCGGAATGGGAGGTTTGGCGAAGATTCTTACTCAATCCGGATATACAATACATGGATCTGATCTTTCTCAAAATCGAATAACAAATGAATTAACTTTAATGGGTGTGAAGATAAA
This sequence comes from Candidatus Riesia pediculischaeffi, assembly GCF_002073895.1. Lineage (GTDB taxonomy): Bacteria > Pseudomonadota > Gammaproteobacteria > Enterobacterales > Enterobacteriaceae > Riesia > Riesia pediculischaeffi. Next base: position 110,855 of record NZ_CP012839.1, read on the forward strand.
CTTTTTTCATAGTTCAAAAAATGTTATCGGATCTGATATGATCGTCGTATCTTCTGCCATTTCACACAATAACGTTGAAATAATCGAAGCAAAAAAGTCCGGTATTCCAATTTTTCATAGGATCGAACTTTTATCAGAAATAATACAGCATCGTTTCAACATAGTCGTGACTGGAACTCATGGAAAAACTACGACAACTTCTATAATCACAGAGATGTTCATAGATTCTAAATTTTATCCGAACTACATAATTGGAGGTTTTTCAAAATCTCTGAATACGGTATCGAATTGGAAGATAGATAGCAAAATATCGATCTTAGAATTGGATGAAAGCGATCCTATTTTTATAAGTTTAAAAAACATCTCCATCTTAGTGATAACCAATTTAGAATCAGATCATATAAACAACTATAATAATGATCTCAATACCTTCAAAAATACTTTCTTGAAATTTTTTGAACAATTACCCGATCACACTAAGGTGATATTGTGCATAGAAAGTCCCATCATACGATCCATCGTTCGAAAAATAAATCGTAAAATTATAACATATGGTTTAAGAGAAGAAGCTCATTTTAGAATCCTGTCTTATAAACAAAAAAAAAATCGATGTTACTTTACCATTTCAGATCAACTACGATCTATATCTTCATTTCGTATGAGCGTTCCAGGATTACATAATGTTCTGAACGCAACTCCATCCATCATATTAGGTAGAATCTTTCGAATGAGAGAAAAAAATATAAAAAAATCTATAGAGGGTTTTCAGGGTGTACAAAACAGGATGGACTTTTTAGGAAACTTCGTTATTAAGAACAAATACGGAAACTTCTGTAAGTTCTCTTTAATCATCGACCATGGTCATCATCCTAACGAAATTCAAAACACCATTCATACGATAAGATTAGGATGGAAAAGTAACAGGATAATAATGATCTTTCAACCTCATCGATATACCAGGTTTCAAAAATTTTACAATTATTTCTTAAGTGTTTTAAAAAAAGTAGACCTGTTGTTAGTTACTGACGTATATCCTTCTGGAGAAAAAAATGTCGCTAAATTTAGTATTAGATCATTCTACAAAGAGATGAAAGATAGAAAAAAAATCGTCATTCCTTTTTTCGATCATAATCAACTAATCGGCATTTTGAAAAAAATCGTTCAAGATAGGGATATCATCTTGATACAAAGTGCCTCTGAAAATACTTGTAAAAAATATGTAAAATTGTTGAAAAAGGTCTCATGTTTAGAAAATTGTTAATATGGAACATCATAACTCACAAAAAATTGCGGTTCTATTTGGCGGAAATTCCAACGAAAGATCGGTTTCTTTGAAATCTGGTAGAAACATAGCAAGGTCTTTAAAGAGCATCGGAATTCAAGTAGATCTGATCGATACCAAGCGTGATTTCGATATGAAAAAGATAGCTTCGATGAAATATAAGAAGATCTTCATTGCTCTTCACGGAAGAGATGGAGAAGACGGAACGATTCAAAAACAACTAGAGAGAGCTAACATAGCTTATACAGGAAATGGGGTATTTTCTTCTTCTATATCGATGAACAAAATCCTATCTAAAAAAATATGGAATTCTTCAAATCTTCCAATAGCTCCTTTCTTATACATTAGTAAGAAATTCTTTTTTACAGAATCTGAGACGATAACATCGTCTCTTATCAAAAAAATTAGGTTTCCTATGATAATCAAGCCGAACTCAGAAGGTTCTAGTATAGGAATCAATGTAGTACGTTCCTCTAAAGAAATCGAAAAATCTATGATGAAAGCTTTCGAATACGATCATTATGTGATGATAGAGAAGTATCTGAGTGGATCGGAATACACGATATCGATCTTAAATCCATCTCATATGTTGCCTTCGATCAAGATCCATTTGCATGAAGATGAATTGTATTCTCACCACAAAAAATATTTTGATAAGGACACAAGATATCTCTGTCCAAGTGGTTTAAGTGAATCTAAAGAACATCTGATGAATAAAATTGCACTGACCGCCTATCGTTCGATAGGATGTACTGGATTAGCAAGGGTAGATATTAGACAAAATCAGAACGGAGATTTCTGTTTGTTAGAAATCAATACTGTTCCAGGTATGACGAATCGAAGCTTGGTCAAAATTTCCGCCGAGCAAGGAGGAATGTCTTTTGTAGAGCTTATCAAAACAGTTCTTGCGCAAGATGCATAGCAGACATTGTTATATCTATTTTGTAAACCGTTTCATCGATTGATCCTGTAAAAAAAGTTTCTTTCGTGAATGATCTCATCCCAGATATATTCACGTTGGAATCGCATTGTTAATTTTAAATATTTCAATGTAATATGTTTGAAACATGCATAAAATGTTGAACGTGTTAAAAATCATATGAAGGATCTTGAAAGATTATATAAAATATAAAATTTTCCAAAATCGTATGGATTCAAAACATCTCGGTTCTAAAAGTAAGATTTTTTCATCGAAAGCGATCGCGGTCATGTGAGATTCATCGTAAGTATTTTTCGTATCGTACATTTTTATATGTTTGGGTATTTAACATTCGTAAGCAATTAAGTAACAGAGGGCGATGTAATGATCTTGAATTAACCTACCTCACAACTTTCTTTACAAGAAAATCGATAAAACATCTAAATATATGCGTAACGTGAGAACAGAATAATTGATCAATGATCGTAAAACTTTATAGTGTATTCAAATCTTAAAACACATGTAATATGGCAAAAATATCGGAAAAAAAATTGATAGTTGGGTTAGAAATTGGAACCTACAAAGTATCTTCCATAGTTGGGGAAATACTTCAAGATGGGACCATCAACGTCATAGGGGTTGGGCACGTTCAATCTCAAGGAATGAACAAGGGACATATAAACAATTTAGAATCAGTCGTACGATGCGTACGACAAGTTATTGAACAAGCCGAAATAATGGCTGATTGTCAAATATCTTCCGTATATTTAGCACTGTCAGGAAAACATATAAACTGTCAGAATGAGATCATCGGAATTGTTCCCATTCTTTCGAAAGAAGAGGTGACACAAGAAGATGTAAACAATGTCGTTCATACAGCTAAATCTGTTCGAATAAGGGACAAATATGAAATTCTTCATGTCATTCCACAGGAATACTCGATCGATCATCAAGATGGAATCAGAAATCCAATAGGACTATCTGGCGTAAGGATACAAGCTAGTGTACATATCATCACATGTCATGGAGACATGGCAAAAAACTTGATCAAAGCGGTAGAAAGATGCGGAATCAAAGTAGATCAACTGATATTCTCAGGTTTAGCTTCCAGTTATTCGGTGTTGACAGATGAAGAAAGGGAACTCGGAGTGTGCATGATCGATATTGGCGGTGGAACGATGGATGTTGCTATTTATTCCGAAGGTTCTTTGAGACATACTAAGGTTATACCATATGCTGGAAATATAGTAACTAGCGATATAGCATATATATTCGGGACATTGATGCACGATGCTGAAATAATGAAAAAAAAATATGGGTGTGCGTACAGCGATCTTGTTGATAGAGAGGAGAAAGTGGAAATACCCGAAAATATCTCTGGAAAATCGACAAAAGTTTTGAAACGTTATTCGCTATCTAAAGTGATAGAACCGAGATATATGGAACTGTTAGGTCTGGTAAATTCAGAAATCCTATGGTTACAAAATCAATTTCGTCCTCATTCGAACAAAAGAAATATAATTAAATCTGGTATTGTTTTGACAGGTGGAGGTTCTAAAATAGAAGGTATAGTCGAATGTGCTAAGAAGGTATTCAACACAACCCAAGTTAGAATTGGCAAACCGTTAAACGTAACAGGATCGATCAAATATGCAGAAGAGTCGAATTATTCTACAGTGATTGGTTTGTTACACTACGGAAAGTATATTTTTCTGAGAAACGAATCACGATCTACAAAAAAAAACTTGGTAAATACATGGTTCAATAAACTTATCAATTGGATTAAAAAAGAAATTTAATCATAAATAGGTCACAAATAGGAACGGAGAGAATCATGATCGAATCAATTGAATCAATCAACGACGCAATCATCAAAGTTATCGGTGTTGGTGGAGGTGGAGGAAACGCTGTTGAACATATGGCGAGGGAGAGAATAGAAGGGGTCGAATTCTTTTCAATCAATACCGATGCTCAAGCTCTTAGAAAAACATCGATCGGACGAACGGTACAGATTGGAAACAATCTCACAAAAGGATTAGGTGCAGGATCTAATCCTGAAATCGGGAAACAAGCCGCAGAAGAAGATAGGGATTCGATAAAAAGTATTCTGGAAGGGGCAGATATGATTTTTATCGCTTCCGGGATGGGCGGAGGAACTGGCACGGGAGCTGCACCGGTGATAGCGGAAATCGCGAGGGAGCTAAATATTTTAACTGTCGCGGTTGTGACAAAACCCTTTGGGTTCGAAGGAAAAAAACGTATGTCCTTCGCAGAAGGAGGAATTTCAGAACTCTCTAAGCAAGTCGATTCTTTGATAACGTTGCCGAACGATAAACTATTGAAGACGCTTGAAAGAGGAATTTCTTTGTTGGATGCTTTCAGTGCAGCCAATGATGTTTTAAAGAGTGCTGTGCAAGGTATCGCAGAACTGATCACTAGACCTGGTCTTATGAATGTAGATTTTGCCGATGTTAGAACAGTGATGTCTGAAATGGGGAACGCTATGATGGGATCTGGATCTGCAAGAGGAGAGGATAGGGCAGAAGAAGCATCCGAAATAGCTATCTCTAGTCCACTTCTAGAAGATGTTGACTTATCCGGAGCTCGGGGAGTTCTGGTCAATATCAACGCTGGTTTTAACCTGAGGTTAGATGAGTTTGAAACAGTAGGCAATGCGGTACGATCCTTTTCTTCTGACAACGCTACGGTGATTATCGGAACCTCCCTAGATCCAGAAATGAATGATGAATTAAGAGTTACGGTAGTTGCTACTGGTATTGGAACCGATTCTCATAAAGGTACGAAAAATACCATCATCAACCAGGAAAAAGATATCTCTTCAAAGTTCATCTCGGAAAAAGATTATCGTCACGTTAAACGTTCTTCTTCAGAAGAAGATGATATCTTTGAAGATCTTGGTCCGTTGAATACGGATGATAAAAAACATGTTTCAGATGATAGGAAAAATTATCTGGAGATTCCGACATTTTTGAGAAAACAGTAGAGTTGTATGAAGCGTCTGAGGTTATATCAACGTGATACTTCTAAGAGGGAAGCAAAAAAAATAATATCCATTTTTTTTGATGGTAATAAGAATAATTCTGTTCCATCGAAAGTTGTTTAGAATATCATGGCTCTCCATTTTCGAATAGATGTTCACTTTAAAGTTTTCATTTCAAATGATTAAATATTTCGCAAGAGATTGTTATGTTTGAGCGATAATATTGGTGAAATGATAGGTAAAATGTTCATTTGGAAACTGATCCGTTAAAAACTCTAAAAGTTTTTAAAAGAATGACTCGAAATATAGGAAACATATGAAGGAATGTTAAAATGGATAGATTGTACCTTCCACTACTTTCACCGAATAAGCGGAAACAATCGGGAGTTGTCAAAACATAAAAGTTAGATCCCTGTTTTAAAACTCATCAAAGATACCTTTCAAAAAAACAATGGACACTACAGTGATCTTCTTTAGAGGGATGCTCATTTCAGTAACATCTTCTTAACTTGAATATTGACAACATTTCATGAGCAGAATAGACACTGGAAAGTAAATGAATCGTTTAAAAGATCATTTTTTGGTATCACGATGTACAATACTTTAAACATATCCTAAAAAATTAAAAACAGCTAAATACTAAAACATCTTTAGATCGATTTTTACAAATCCATGAACCATACTGTATCAGGATGTTAACCTTCTGTACTAATGTCAAAAAATATAGAACGGAGGAGAAGAGATTCGAACTCTTGAACAGTTGTCCACTGTTGACGGTTTTCAAGACCGTTGCCTTAATCCTCTCGGCCACTCCTCCATGAAATATCTGAAAAATTTTTATACAATTGACAACATGCTCCTCTTAATTTAACATAAATTTTAAATATTTTTAATGAATATTAAAAATAATTTTATCGTTCTTGATAAGATGTGTTATGAAAGGATCTAAAGAAGAAATGTATGAAAAAGATGAAGACGGATTCATGAAAAGGCATCAATCTTGGAATGAATCAATTGCTGTTGAGTTAGCTAGAATAGAAAAGATCGATCTGACCAAAGATCATTGGAAAATAATCTATCTGATACGAAATTTTTATCTAAATTTCGGTATTTTCCCGAAAATGAGGGACATCAGAGAACTTTCATATAAAACATATGGAGATCGAATAAGCAGTAAAAAATTGTATCGATTATTTCCGAGTAATCCTATTCTTCAAGCTGCTAAACTTGCAGGTTTACCGAAACCGATGGTTTGTATTTAATCAGGTATCTTAAGTTTTTTAAAATGACGATATGGATGATCTTGAATGCCATGATTTATCTGATACAAGTATCGAATAATTAATACACCTTTGCAAAAATTTTTCAATCTTATACGTCGAATAATCGATACCGTTTATTTTTGATGAAGTTGCACGATTGAAATGAAATTCTTCAACTTTTAAAATAAACGAAGTGAAAGTTTAAACGAAGATGTTCTATGATCTGGTATTCTAAGTTCCCTTTAATCAAAAAAATACGATCGATGGAGATTGTCTAATTAAATCATGATTATTTCTAAGTTGTTCTTAAAAATTATCAAGGATCTTTAAAGTTGTGCAAATTGTAAAGTTCGTCGATTTTTTTCGAAGAGAACTGTGTAATTAATCTTAACGATGAATTTATATGGATAATTGTAAATCCTGTTATGATAGAAAAGATCTAGAAAATTCTGGAATCGGAAAGCTGTTTGGAAGTGGTAGTCCTCCGCTTCCTGTAGGAAACATGTTGATGATTGATAAAATCGTCAAGATAGACAAAAGTAAGGGGTATTTTAACAAAGGATTTATACAGGCAGAATTGATTGTACGACCGAAACTTTGGTTTTTTAAGTGTCATTTTCTGAATGACCCAGTGATGCCGGGTTGCTTAGGACTAGATGCCATGTGGCAGTTGATAGGATTTTATCTCGGTTGGATAGGAGAGAAAGGGAAGGGAAGAGCTCTTGGGGTAGGAGAAGTAAAATTTACGGGACAAGTTCTTCCAACTTCTAAAAAAGTAAGTTACTTTGTTCATCTGAAGAGGATCATCAGAAGAAAACTTATTGTTGGAATCGCGAACGGAGAAGTAATGGTGGACAATCATTTGATATATTTTGCAAAGGATCTAAAGGTAGGGTTGTTTCAAAAATTTGATCAATTCAAAGGTTGATTAATTCCTCGATCTTAATTGACCTTAAGGATAAGGTTTAATATAAATTCTTATATCCTCAAATATCTGTTTCGTAAGTGAAAGAGTTTAGTTGAAACTTGCATCCGTCAAAAAAAAAAGTAAATTCTATCAGAATGCGAAGGTTCATCTCAATGGGATTACATTATCCTGTCATACTCAGTTGATATTGTTAAAAATATTGAAACCGAAAACTAATTACGAAATGTAGGTCATGATGAACCTGTGAATATGGAAGATTCTCATAGTTTCCTATAACTGATCTGAGATAGCGTTGTTCCGCGTTGTAATATCGATCTGTATTAGTAGGAACTTTAAAGTTCGATATAAAATGAACGAATCATCAAAAATATAACGGTTCAACCTTATGACCTTTTTTTTAAAAATATTGTCATTAAATTAAGTTCACAATCATGATTTTATACAATCATGGACGATGAGTCACTCATCTCTTAGTTGATGTCATGATGTATCTTACGGACGTGCTAATATGTTCACCAAATAAGACTTGCGAAAATTTCATCGAGTGATTAGTTTTCCATCGAGATTCTCCACAGATATTTAAAAATATGGATCAAAACTTCGAAATGAAGCATGAGAATCTTCAATTTCATCGGTTTATATCTGAAATAATCACAAAATAAAATTCAATCTTCACAATTACTTAAGAAAATATATCAATCTGTTCACGTAGTTCTTCGAAGAATTTACCGATAGGTATTCACGACAAACTTGTGCTCATTAATCAAATACAATATCCATTTCAATCAAATATCACATTCATCACAAGTACTTTTAAATAATAAATACGATTTTTTTTTGTAAAACGATGTAAAATATATCAAAAAAAAGAATTGATACCTCTTCTTGCTTAGTTATGACCAAAAAGTACTTTAGTAAAAAAAATAAATTGAACAATTGGCAGGATCAAAAAATGATTGGAATCAAGACTCCTCCTTATTCACTAGAAGCGGAACAATCTGTTCTAGGAGGTTTAATGATCGATAATGAAAAATGGGAACAAATATCGGAAAATTTAAGTAAAAAAGATTTTTTTAGCGATTCTCACAGAATCATATTTTCTGAAATGCAATCTCTTTTTGAGAAAAGAAGTCCGATCGATCTAATTACTTTATCCGAATCATTAAATCAAAAAGAAAACCTTGGAAAAGTAGGAGGATTCGCATATCTTGCAGAACTCGCTAAAAATATTCCAAGCGTCGCTAACATTAATGCGTATGCTAACATCATTCGAGAAAGAGCGATTATCAGAGAAATGATTGAAGTTGCTAATGAAATAGCAGATGCCGGATACGATCCAAGGGGAAGAACAAGTCAAGAATTAATAGATTTAGCAGAATCATTAATTTTTCAAATTTCTGAAGTACGGTCGAAACAAGGGAGGGGTCCTAAGAGGATTGAAGAAATCCTTTCAGAAACAGTTCAAAAAATAGAAAAATTGTATCAAAAACCGTGTAGTAACTTGACTGGGATATCTACCGGTTACAAGGATCTGGACGATAAAACATCTGGATTACAAGATTCTGATTTAATCATCATAGCCGCTCGTCCATCCATGGGGAAAACAACCTTTGCGATGAATTTATGTGAACACGTCGCCATGAGGGAGGAGAAACCCGTACTTATATTCAGCCTTGAAATGCCCGCTCATCAAATCATGATCAGAATGTTGTCATCTCTCTCGAGAGTTGAGCAGACGAGAATACGTACTGGAATGTTGAAAGATCAAGATTGGTCCAGAATTTCTAGTACAATAAGATCATTAATTGAAAAAAATAATATATACATTGATGATTCTTCCAGCCTTACGCCGACTGAAGTAAGATCGCGAGCGAGAAGAATTTACAGAGAGCATAGCGGTTTAAGTTTGATAATGGTGGATTACTTACAGCTAATGAAAGTTCCTTCTATGTACGAAAATAGAGCCCTAGAAATCGCTGAAATTTCCCGATCCTTGAAATCTTTGGCCAAAGAGCTAAAAATTCCAATCATAGCTTTGTCTCAACTAAACAGGAGTTTAGAACAAAGGGCAGACAAAAAACCAGTTAATTCTGATCTCAGAGAATCTGGATCCATCGAACAAGATGCTGATCTTATCATGTTCATCTATAGAGATGAAGTTTATAATGATAACTCGGATCTTAAAGGGATAGCAGAAATCATAATAAGCAAACAAAGGAACGGTCCGATCGGAAAGATACGCCTGACGTTTAACGGACAATGGTCAAGATTCGATAATTATTCAGATATGAATACATCTTGCTATGAATGAAAAAGTTCATATGACGACAGCGTTAATTCAAAGGGATGCGTTACTTCATAACATTGATAAGATCAAGAAACTAACTAATAACAGTCATATTATCGCTATAATAAAATCCAACGCATATGGACATGGTATGCGAGATGTCGCGAAAATATTGGAAGATTCTGTAGATTATTTTGGAGTATCCAATGTTGAAGAAGCTCATACGATTTTTTTGGAAGGAGTCAAAAGACCAACTATTTCATTGTCCGGTTTTTACAGTCACAAAGAGCTAAATCTAGCTAGTCGAATTCGATTAGAATGTGTGGTTCATAACCATGAACAAGTAGACATTTTAGAAAAATGTCAGATCAGATCCCCAATAAGAGTATGGATGAAAATTGATACTGGAATGAATAGGTTAGGATTCTCTTTAAATCGAGCTACAAAGATATATAATAGGTTAAACGAATGTAAAAATATCGTAAAACCGATTAACATAATGAGTCATTTCAGCAGCGCTAACAATCATGAGTTTCGATTTCATCTTTTTACTAGATTTCAACTTAATCGATTTAAAAGATTTATAATTGGAAAAGAGGGAAGGAGTTCGATAGCAGCATCCTCAGGGATACTGTTCTGGCCATCCTCCCACTTAAGATGTGTACGTTCTGGAATCGTCATGTACGGGATATCTCCTGAGATTGGAAAAGAAGGAAGTGATTTCGGATTAGTTCCAGCGATGACTTTAAAATCAAGGTTGATATTCATTCGTCAATTTAATTTCGGTCAAAAAATAGGTTATGAACAAAGTTGGATTATCGAAAAAAAAACTTACATCGGTATAGTCTCAATAGGATATGGAGATGGTTATCATAATTGTCATTCGAAAGAATCTTGGGTTTTCATAAACGGAAGAAAAGTTCCCGTAGTAGGTCCAATACTGATGGATATGATTTTTGTTGATCTTGGAGAAAAACCTCATGATCAAATAGGAGATGAAGTGATCATATGGGGTAAGGATCTTCCTATAGAAAAAGCATTTAACGGTCATGAGGTTTCTTGTCTGTATCGATCACTTTCTCAACTGACTTCTCGTGTGAAACGAAGATATATCTAATTCTCTACGAAAACTTCATAATCTTTTTGTACCATCGCCGTCTTTTTGTTATTTTATAAAATGTCCTTGAATGTATTTGGAATACGATAATTTTTATTGTTCTAAATTGATCTGATGGAATTTATGTGGTTTTGTATTTTAGAAAACTGAAAAATTTCGTGTTGAATGAAGAGATGAAGATAACTTGCAGATCGATTTATTGCGTTAAAAATCAGTTTTTGATCTTTTTTATTCGGAACACCTAACACAAAATCAGAAATTTTCTCATTTTTTCTTGGTCTTCCAACGCCAATCCTTAATCGATAAAAATTTGAACTCTTTAGATTTTCTTCAGTATCTAATACTCCTTTATGACCGTTGTGACCTCCTCCAATCTTAATTTTAGATGATCCTACGGGAATATCTAACTCATCATGAACAATTAAAATTTCCTTGGGATGAATGTGATAAAATCTAGATAATCGTGATATGGCCATACCATTACAATTCATATGAACGAACGGAATGAACAGAAAGATTCTCTCCTTCCCAAAACATAGGATATCAATCTTTCCAAGAAACCTATTATTCTTTTTTAAAGTATTTCCAAAATTTTTGGAAAAAAATTCAACAAACAAAGCTCCAACATTATGTCTCGTTCTAATATACTTCTTCTCCGGATTAGATAATCCTGCTATTAACCTTAACATCTTAATTTCTTATCAGAAACTGATTTTTAAAATAATTTGCATCGATGACAAAAGATCACTTGTGCTCAAAATAGTAGGAGTGTTTATTTAAAAAATTCACTTGTTAAACGTTTTTACCGAACAATACGATGCTTCATTGTTAATTTTTTTTATAGATTCAGCTAACATGAAGGACAAAGTTAAAGAACGAATTTTACCTAAACCATTAATTTTTTCTGAAACTGGGATGGTATCGCATACGACCATTTCATCTATGGATGATTTAGTAATATTTTTTAATGAATTTCCAGAAAATACAGGATGGGTGACATAAATAAAAATCTTGTATGCTCCATTTTTTTTCAATATTTCTGCCGCTTGACATAGTGTAGATCCAGTATCTACGATGTCATCGATTATTATACAATCTCTATTTTTAACATTTCCAATGATGTGAACCATCTCGGAAACATTTGCTCGGGATCTGATTTTATCAATAATTGCTATTTCCATGTTGTTCAAAAGTTTTGAAACCATTCTAGCTCGAAAAATTCCACCGATATCTGGGGAAACGATTATCGGATCATATAATTTTTTAGATTCAATATCTTTTAATATAACATCATTTCCAGATATATTCTCGATAGGTATATCAAAAAAACCTTGTATCTGATCTGTATGTAGATCAACTGTCAATATTTTACTTGTTCCAACGCAAGATAAGATATTAGCTACTATTTTTGCAGTTATCGGTGTTTTAGAAGATCCAACTCTTCTATCCTGTCTTGCATAACCGAAATATGGAATAACAGCAGTAATTCTTTTAGAAGAAGCTCGGTATAAAGCATCAATCATAAGTATCAATTCCATTAGATGATCGTTAGCTGGATAACAAGTAGATTGGATAATAAAAACATCTTTTCCACGAACACTTTCGTTAATTTGCACGTTGATTTCTCCATCACTAAATTTTCCAACACTCGCATCTCCGAGATTAGTATGAAGATGTTTAGAAATATTTTTCGACAGCTTTATCACAGAATTTCCAGAAAAAATTTTTATGTTCATTGTGTATACAATTATTCCTAATATTAGAATTTTGTTTATATTACTCTTTTTTTAAATGAATATAATGGAGAACTATTAACCCCTTTAGCTATAAAGCATCGCATCCATTTCGGAGTTTTTTTTAATATCTGCAATGCATTTGATTCCGAAGAAAACTTAACAAATATACAAGATCCTGTTCCTGTCATGATTGGACGTAAAGACCTTATTTTGAACCATTTTATACAATTTTTTACTTCTGGGAAAAGATCTTTGACGATCTTTTCCAAATCATTTTCATATCTTTTTTTTAACAGAATCGATTTTGGAAATCGATTAGTTCTTTTCTTTAAATTTAAACTTTTAAATACTTTTTTAGTAGATACAAAAACTTTAGGATATGCAATTAAATACCAACTTGATTTGATATGGATCGGGTAAAGATCGTGTCCAATATTCTCCCCGATGGATGTTGCTCCATTTATAAAAAACGGAACATCTGCTCCAAGATGACTAGAAATATCTAAAAGAATCTTTTTTGGTATCTTTGTATTCCAATGATAGTCTAATGCAATCAAGGTTGTGGCAGCATTAGAAGATCCTCCTCCTAATCCGGATCCAATTGGTAAAACCTTATTAACATAAATATCAGCTCCAAAATACCTTTTTTTAGGAAATTTGCTTATACAATATCTTTGCAATAACATCGCTGCTTTCGTAATTAAATTATTTTTTTTAAAATCTTCGAGATGAATGTTACTTGACAACCTAATTTTATTATCCTTTCTCTCTTTGACCTTAATCAAATCTCCGTAATTTAAAAAATGATATAAAGTTTGTATTTCGTGATATTCATCGGTTCTTTTTTTAATGATACGAAGAAATAAATTGATCTTAGCAGGGGATGGCCATAGTAACGTATTAATGAATTTAGTGGTCATATAATGAGGCTTATAAATCTATTTATATTGAAATCGTCTATAACATCAACAGTTAGCAAGATTATTCTATTGTGTCAGATGTGATTTTGTAAATGTGATAAACTACGTTATTTAAGAACGAGAATTTTATAGAATATTTAAAGATTTATCATTCTTATTTTATACAAGTTTCTTATGAAGAATCTCGAATTATCTGAAACATAAGCAAGATTATTTTAAAATAGATGAGGTGACGACAAAGATAAATTAAATCGTACATTCTCAGCGAGAGTACTGCAGATATTAAATAGAATTTCATTTTATATGATATCTTTTATTTTTCAATCTTATGAACGATGATTTCTATTTAAAACGAGTTTTTAAAAATAAACTTTTTTTAAAAATCTTTGGAAAAATCTTTGAATTGATGATGCAGTTATTATTTTTTTTAGAGATTTTATATTACAATAATACATCAAATCTTCAAAGAAAAAGAACGAAAGAAAGTGTGGACATCATAAAATAGTAAATGTCTTATAAAAGAGATTAAATGAGATATGAGTAACGTGCAACTTTCAAAGATCATAAAATTTTTACGTTAAACAAAAATTTTTTAAAAAAAAGATTAAATATCTTAAAATCTATCCGTCGATCCTCACTTCATGGAAAAACTAATCATTAAAAAGTTACAAAAAATTCGAGAAAGATTCAAAGTAGTTCAAAAAGATCTTCTGATAAAACAATCTTCTAATCGCTTGAAAAACCAACTATCTTTGCAAAATGAGTATACTAAACTTCTTTCTATTTTATCTAACTTTAAAAGGTATAAATCTCTTCAAAATGAAATAAATCAAGTTAAAGAATTAATGTGCGATGAAGAATTAAAAAACTTGGCAATAGAAGAAATCAATAATCTCAAAATTTCAAAGGAAAAAATAGAAAAAAAATTATTAAATCAGCTCTTTCTAAAAGATCAAAATGATCAAAAGAATTGTTTTTTAGAAATCAAAGCAGGTACTGGAGGAAATGAAGCGGCTATCTTTGTAAAGGATTTATTCAGGATGTACTGTAAATATGCAGAACATCATTCTTGGAAGGTAAACATTATTAATCTTCATGAAGTTGAAAAAGGTATTGGATATAAAGAAATCATCTCTAAAATTTCCGGTAAGGATGTATATAAACGATTAAAATACGAATCCGGAGGACATAGAGTACAAAGAATACCGGAAACTGAATCGAGAGGAAGAATACATACTTCCTCTTGTAAAGTAGCAATACTTTTAGAAACTGATATTTCTGAGTTGAAAATTCATCCTAACGAATTAAGGATAGATACTTTTCGTTCTTCTGGAGCAGGAGGCCAACATGTAAACACCACAAATTCCGCGATCAGAATCACCCATATTCCTACGAAAATTTCTGTAGAATGTCAAGATGAACGTTCCCAACATAAGAACCGTTCTAAAGCTATGTCTGTATTGTTAGCTAGATTGAAAGATCTAGAGATGAAGAAAATCATTCAGGAGAAATCTTTTAAAAAAAAGATTCTATTCGGATCAGGGGAAAGATCTGATAGAGTTCGAACTTATAATTTTCATAGAGGAATAATAATAGACCATAGAAATAATTTAACTACACATAAGATAAACGAAATAATGAATGGTAAACTTGATATATTAATTGATAAAATGATGGTCGATGATTGATCGTTTCCGAACATGAAATATCAAACGTGGTTGAATTATGCGTATAACAAACTCCTATTTAAGAGAGAAGCACTAATATTCTTGAAGCATGTTTTAAAGAAGAAAGAAGCAGATATTTTTGCATATCCAGAGCAAGAGATTACGTCAAACCAACAAATGCGGCTCAAAAAACTGTTGTTACTAAGGAACATAGGGTTACCTGTCGCATATTTGATCAATGAAAAAGAATTTTGGTCGTTGCCTCTTTTCGTATCTATGAAAACAATGATACCGAGACCAGAAACAGAGCATCTCGTAGAATTATCTTTGAAATTAATTAATGACAGGAGAAACTTAAAAATATTAGATTTAGGAGTAGGAGCCGGATCCATATCGTTAGCTCTCGCTAAAGAATTGCCCGATTCTTCTATAATAGGAGTAGATATTGATGAATCGGTTGTTTCTATAGCGACACAGAATTCTATTAATTTATCAATTAGCAATGTAAAATTCTTTAAAAGTAACTGGTTTAGTATATTTCATAGAAAAAACAAATTTTTTGATATGATAGTCAGTAATCCTCCTTATGTTCATGAAGACGATCCATGTCTAAAAGTTGGAGATGTTCGATATGAACCGAGAAAAGCATTGATATCTAAAAGAGATGGTTTATTTGACATAGAACTTATTGTCAAACAGTCAAAATTTTTTCTAAAAGAATCCGGATGGCTGATAATAGAACACGGATGTTCACAAAGTGAACAGGTCAGGAAACTATTCATGTATCATTCTTATGCGACTGTAAAAACTATTCAAGATTATAGCGGGAAAGATAGAATCACGTTCGGAAGATCGAAAAGTTGAGAGTTAAGTATAAATTGTCAGAAAATCCATCTAAAATAAATGATATGTCAATTTTTTTTGATTAACAAAATAGTCTTCTTCTAAAAATTTTTAAGGAAATATCATAGCTTATGATCAGGTTTGTAAAAAAATAAATTTCATTATCCTTTAAAAAAAAAAGATAAACAAATCTTGAAAATTACATGAATTTGTTCCATGAGATTTAAACAACTAAAGATTTTCAACCTCTTTATCATATCCCTATGATCATCGAAACGATCAGGACGATTAAATTGAAAAATATTCACGAATTCTTTTTTTTAAGTTTTTTGTAAATACAATGAAGATACATGGAAAACAAATAAAATATGAAAAACTTGAAATCATTTTTTGAGATATTTTGTGATTTGAAATACATCGGTGAGAGAGGGATTCGAACCCTCGGTATAATTCTTCATTTTATACTCGTGTTTTCCAAACACGTTCCTTAATCCACTCGGACATCTCACCAAAACTATACGAAAAATACACAGCTATAGGTAGCTAATTTTTTTTTAAAAAAAAGATCAAAAAAAAATCAACTGCTCGATATAAACTATTTTGGACGGTTATTCAAACCGAATTATCTTAAAAAAAAGATCCTATTCCTGTTTAAAACATCAGAAATACTTTTCGATATTGTACACCCATTTTCAATGGGTATGATATTTCTTCACCTAAATCAATAGAACTGAAAGAGAGTATGATTGATAGATTTAACTATTTTAAAAGAGTTAATTTCAAGAAACAAACATTTTTCAAAAACGATACATGAAAAATTATTCAAAAGTAGTTTTAATATCCTAAAAGTCATATTTTGTAAAAAATACTTTTGAAAAAATATTATGAACATGCGATTAAAATTTACAAAACCTCTCTTAAATCATACGATTATTTCCATAACTTCTAGAATATTAGGATTCTTCCGTGAAATCACCATCGTATTTCTATTTGGAATAGGATATCAAACAGATGCTCTTACAATTGTTTTAAAGTTATTTAATATGTTCAAATATATATTTTTAGAGGGCATAATCTCTCAAATGTTTCTTCCATTACTTATAGAATATAGAAAGAGTGAAGATCGTAGAAAAACCATAAATTTCTTATCGAATGCGTCTGGGACATTCTTATTCATATTCTGTATTATCGCTTTGACTGGAATCGCCCTGTCCAACTGGATAATCTATATTTTTACACCAGGTTTGATCGACCAAAAAGAGACTTTACGTCTCGCAGTCACTCTAATGAGAGGAATTTTCCCATATCTAATAATCAACTCATTAACAACTTTCATAAACGTCATATTGCATGCCTGGAAGTTGTTTTATCAATCTTCTTTCTCTCAAATAGTATTTAATACTTGCTTAATCATTCTTCTTCTTATGTCAAATATCTTCAGATTTTCTATTAAACTGCTGACAGTGCTGATGATTTTATCTGGAATCATTCAGCTTTACTACCAGACTTTATGTCTGAAAAGAATACAAATATTTTTTGTACCGAAAATAAACCCCAAAAACCCTAGTTTTCAAAAATCTTTAAAAATATTGTATTCGTCCATCTCATTTTCATCGATCAATCAATGCAACACAATACTTAATAATGTATTTCTTTCTTTTCTTCCTGTTGGATCTTTCTCTTGGTTATATTACTCCGAAAAGATAAGTAACATCCCTATTGGAATATTCGGCGTATCTTTAAACACTGTTCTATTTCCAAAATTACTAAAAAATATCCTAGATAAATCAATCGTAAAATTCTATAGAATACTACATTACGGAGTTGAATTGTCTTTTTTAATATCAGTATTCTTATCTATACTAACAATTTTTTTATCTTATCCATTAGTGATTACTATATTTCAGTATAGAAAGCTCGATATGTATCATATTGATATGATTCAAAATTCATTGAAAATAAATGCATGTGGAATAGTCAGTTATAGTTTGTTAAGAATATTGATATCAACCATACATGTAATAAAAGATGTTCGCACACACTTTAGAATGTCGTTTATAAATTTAATACTTTCTCAAATAATTAATGTCTTACTTTTTGATTCTTTAAAACACATTGGAATATCTTTATCAAATGTTCTAATCAGCTGGTTTGATATCTTTTTTCTATCCCATATTCTATACAAAAAGGGAATTTATATACTGCCAAAATTTTGGAGGAGAATAGTTTTGAAAATTTTTGTCTCATCAATTTCCACCATATTATTTTTGCACTATATGCTGAAAATGATTTCAGATTGGCAAGAATTAAATATTTTCTTCAGAATCTTATACTTAATTATGTTAATTCTCGCAAGTTTTCTCAATTATTCATCTATTTTTTTACTTTTAAACAAACTATTCAGAGAGATAAAATTATGATCGACATAAAAAAATAACAAACTCCTGCTAGTTAAAACATGAAAAATGCGTTCGAATGGAATCGAACCATTTTCTTCATCACGTCAAGATGTTGCTTTACCTTTAAGCTACGAACGCAATATCCCATCTGGTTATAATAGGTAGTTAAAATTATATTCTTGATTAACAGATCATAAATTTATTTATAATCTTGCATCATACAAACATTACAGTAAGACATCTTAGATTGATCAATAATAATCCTTCATTAAAATATACAAATATTTTTTAATGCTATAAAATATATCGAAGATATGCAACATTAATTAAAATCTATTTTATAAAAAACGATGATCATATATCTCTTCGAACAAAGAGTAATATTTTAAAACGCGTATCGCATCGAATCATCTATACGAATTTTTATAAGATCATCGAAATAAATTAAATTTGAAATATTTTAAGTATTTATTGAAAATGTACTTCTTCGATAACAATAATATGACAATTTTATAGAAATGTTTACTGGAATAGTTCAAGGAGTTGGTAAGGTAATTGCGATTAAAAAAAAATATTGTTTTAAACAATATACTGTCGAATTTCCGAATCATATTCTTACTCCAAAAATTCAAATTGGCATGTCAGTTTCAAATAATGGATGCTGTTTATCAGTTACAAAGGTTATCAATAATGAAATTAGTTTCGATCTAATACAAAAAACATTAGAAGTAACGAATTTTAAAGATGTTCAAATCGGAGAACTAATAAACCTAGAAAGATCAATTATATTCGGACAAGAAGTAGGTGGACATTTAATGTCAGGACATATCTTTACAACCGCAAAGATAGTTAATATTTTAAGATCGAAAAATAATATGAAGATGTTATTACGTCCTAAAAAGATAGAATCAATGAAGTATGTATTGGAAACAGGTTTTATTGGAATAGACGGAATTAGTTTAACTGTTGGAGAGGTTTTGGAAAAAACATTTTACATTAATCTAATTCCTGAAACGATTCGTAACACAAACATATCAAACAGAAAAATAGAAGATTCTGTAAATGTTGAGATAGATTCATATACACAATCAATCGTGGACACCACAGAAAGAACAATAAAATCATTCCAATCAAATTCTTTGAATTTAATAAAATAATTCTACCACTGTTCATTAATTAGCGGATCAATCGAAATTCTTTATGCTATAGATTCAAATATAAGATTTATCGTATTTTATCATTTCTTTTTATCGCCCGAATAGCTCAGTAGGTAGAGCAGAGGACTGAAAATCCTTGTGTCGACGGTTCGATTCCGTCTTCGGGCAGAACATATTCACAGGTCGATATCATCTTCATAAGATCAATATTGAATAACTCTATTAATATAGATGTTGCTCCATATAAATAACGGAGATTTCTTCAAAAACTATATAAAATGTTGAATTTGTGAGGAATATATTATATTTTCTGCTATTGATATACATGTATCACATTATAAAAATTTTCTTATGTAGGTAACCACAGATACAATGTAAACTTTATAATTTACACAGTTCATTGGGATGCTCTATCAAAGAAACTGTGCTTGAGACTTGTATTATCGTGAGAAGAATTAACCAGATTAGTCGATTTTGTTAAATTAGTTTAATATTGAAAACGTTAAAAATAAATCATCAAAATATTTGCTAAAAACAAGCTACAATATTTGCTGATCCGAACTATACCTTTGAAGATTTGAGTGATTTGTCGGTGCGCTGACTGCATCAGATTTTTTTACGGATTTTCATGATTTTTTTATTTATATAAATCATTGTTTAAAAATATTCTACTCTTCATAACTTTAAGATCAATCATTACCATGCAATGACGTGTAAAATACTTTATAACACTCAATCTTTTCTTTTAGATCATAAAAATTAACAAGCAACCTAAAGTGATTTAGAATAATATGACTACAATCAATCAACTAGTTAGAAGACCAAGAAAATCAAAAATTATCAAAAGTAATGTTCCAGCTCTAAATTCTTGTCCTCAAAAAAGAGGAGTATGTACTAGAGTATACACAACCACTCCAAAAAAACCGAATTCCGCATTAAGAAAAGTTTGTAGAGTAAGATTAACAAATGGTCAAGAAGTCGCATCATACATAGGTGGAGAAGGACATAATCTTCAAGAACACTCTGTTGTTCTAATTAGAGGTGGTCGGGTAAAGGATTTACCAGGAGTTAGATATCATACTGTACGAGGAACCTTAGATTGTGCTGGAGTAAAGGATAGGAAGAAAGGACGCTCTAAGTATGGAACAAAAAGAAAGAAATAATTTATGAGCACTTTGATCAATTATCTTAGTACTTGAACAGTTTCTTCAGATTATTCAAAAAAGGTATTTACTTATGCCACGTAAAAAAATTACTTTAAAAAGAAAGATCTCACCAGATTTCAAATATCATTCCACATTGCTTACAAAATTCATGAATATTTTAATGAAGAATGGAAAAAAATCAGTAGCTGAATCAATAGTATACAAATCTCTGAACATACTATCTAAAAGAGTTAATATGAACCAAATTGATTCCTTTGAAATGTCTTTGAGCAACGTTCGTCCAACCATTGAAGTAAAATCCAGAAGAGTAGGTGGATCAACTTATCAAGTTCCAGTAGAAATTAGGTCCGTAAGAAGGGATGCTCTAGCCATGCGTTGGATCATCAATTCTGCAAGAAAAAGAAAAGATAAATCAATGATTTTGAAATTAACTAATGAGTTAAAAGATGCAATTGAACAAAAAGGATCTGCTATTAGAAAAAAAGAAGAGATGCATAAGATAGCAGAAGCCAATAAAGCTTTCGCACACTACAGATGGTAAGATACATCAATGAAAATTGATCGAAGAGGAAAAAATGGAGAAAAAAGTAGTTCCAATTGAAAGGTACAGAAACATCGGAATTAGCGCTCATATTGATGCTGGAAAAACGACCACGACAGAAAGGATATTATTCTACACTGGAATTAGTCATAAGATAGGAGAGGTACACGACGGAGAAGCGATAATGGATTGGATGGATCAAGAGCAAGAAAGGGGAATTACGATCACTTCAGCGTCCACTACGACATTCTGGAAAGGTATGGATAAACAATTTGATCGACACAGAATTAATATCATTGATACTCCAGGACATGTTGATTTTACCATAGAGGTTGAAAGATCGATGAGGATACTGGATGGAGCGCTAATGATTTACTGTGCTGTCGGGGGCGTACAACCTCAATCCGAAACCGTATGGAAGCAAGCGAATAAGTATCAAGTTCCTAGAATTGGATTCATTAATAAAATGGATAGAGTAGGCGCAAACTTTTTTCAAGTGATTGAGCAAATTAAAAATCGTTTATTTTCTGTACCCGTTCCTATACAGATTCCAATCGGTTTAGAAGAGAATTTCTCCGGGATCATCGATCTGATAAAAATGAAATCAATCAAATGGAACGATCATGATCAAGGAATGTCTTTTATGTATGAAAAAATTCCAGATTCCATGAAATCGGAATCAGAAAAATGGCGTGAAAGGTTAGTAGAAATCGCGATAGAATCTTCAGATGAACTAGTTGAAAAATATTTGAACGGAGAAGATTTATCGGAAACAGAGATTAAAAAAGGACTGAGGAATAGGGTGATCAAAAACGAAATTATCTTGATAACTTGTGGTTCCGCTTTAAAGAACAAAGGAATACAACCCGTTTTAGATGCGATCGTGGAATATCTTCCTTCTCCGATAGAAATATCTTACGATGTGAAACACGGTAAATCATCAATTTTAAATGATAATATCAACATTTCCAAAAAAAGTAGTGAAAAATTTTTAGCATTGATATTTAAGATAGCAACAGATCCATTTGTAGGAAATTTATCGTTCTTCAGAGTATATTCTGGAACAATAAGATCCGGAGACGTTGTCTTAAATTCTACAAAAAATCAAAAAGAAAGGTTCGGAAGGATCGTTCAAATGCATGCTAATAAGAGAGAGGAAATAAAAGAGGTTAGTTCTGGTGATATTGCAGCTGCCATCGGGTTAAAATATGTCTCTACAGGAGATACGCTATGTTCAATCGATCAAAAACCAATCATTCTAGAAAGAATAGAATTTCCAAAACCGGTGATTTCCGTAGCGATAGAACCTAGAACGAAGATTGATCAAGAAAAAATAGGATCAGTACTAAATAGATTAGTTCAAGAGGATCCTTCTTTTTATTTTTCTACAGATAGAGAATCAGGTCAAATTATTGTCTCTGGAATGGGAGAACTACATTTAGAAGTTTTAGTGGAAAGAATGAAAAGAGAATTTAACGTAAAGGCAAAAGTTGGAAAACCTCAGGTAGCTTTCAGAGAAACAATTGAGAAAACGGTTAGTCAAGAAGGAAAATTTATTCGTCAATCCGGAGGAAGAGGACAATTTGGTCACGTTTGGATCACAATCGAACCGTTAGACATCGATCATAAGGATGGGTATGAATTTCATAATAAAATTGTTGGAGGAGCGATACCCAAAGAATATATTCCAGCAATAGATTCCGGAATAAAAGAGCAAATGAAGATCGGGAATATTAGCTGGATATCCTATCATTAACATCAAAGTTATTTTGTTTGATGGATCTTACCATGAAGTAGATTCTTCAGAGATAGCGTTCAAAATAGCAGGTTCTTTGGCATTTAAGGAGGCTTTCATGAAGGCTTCTCCAATTTTATTGGAACCGATCATGCAAATTCATATTGAAACTCCGGAAGATTATACCGGTGATATTATTAGTGACCTCAGCAGAAGAAGAGGGATGATAGAAGATATGGAAGATATAAATCATGGAAAAAAAATAGTTGGAAAAGTTCCTCTTTCCGAAATGTTCGGATATGCAACGGATCTGAGATCATATACAAAAGGAAGGGCTACATATTCTATGGAATTCCTAAAATACGAAAAGGTTTCCCATGAAATTTCTAGAAACATCATAGAATCTAAAAAGAAATAATTCGATTTAGAATAAAATATTAGCAACATAGCTCGTAAAAGATAACTTAGATATTTTCATTACGATCTTATCGTGTAAAAAGAAGAATTTAATTTATACCATCTAAAAATTACCTCAAACATGCTTTGTAAAATCGAAAGATATTCACGATGTCTGACAAAGATCCGTTAATAAACGAAAACATATCGCATAAAACAGTTGATGATGGATTTTATTTTCAGCAAAATATATGTAAGATATCAAAAATTCATCGTGAGATATTCATTAAAAAAGTGGGATTGAATTTTCTACGATCGTTTTCAACGAAAAGTACCTAATATTTTTATAGAAAAAAAAGATAGAAATGATAAAATAAGGAAACTAATTTAAATTATGTTCAGTTATCTTACGAAATAAGAGGATGAAATCATGCAAAATCAAAGGATTAGAATAAGATTAAAAGCCTTTGATCATCGATTAATAGATCAATCTACAGCAGAAATAGTTGCGACCGCTAAAAGAACTGGAGCGCAAGTTAAAGGTCCGATTCCTCTTCCGACTCGTAAAGAACGTTTTACAATACTTATTTCTCCTCATGCTAACAAAGATGCTAGGGATCAATACGAAATTTTAACTCATAAACGTTTGGTAGACATAGTGAAACCTACAGAAAAGACCGTGGATGCTTTGATGAAATTAGATTTAGCCTCTGGAGTAGACGTTCAAATCAGCTTAGGTTGACTTATTAAATAAAAGGGTTTGTTAATGATTGGACTAATAGGAAAAAAAATTGGGATGACAAGAATTTTTTTAGATAATGGATCTGCCGTTCCTATTACAGTCATAAAAGTGGAAGAGAACAGGATTACACAGATCAAAAAATTCGAAATAGATGGATATCAAACGGTACAAGTGACCGTCGGAGTAAAAAGGAACAGACTTCTAAAAAATTCAGAAATAGGGTTCTTTAAAAGAGTTGCTGTCAGCCCAGGAAAATTTCTGAAAGAATTTAAGGATAATTCTATAAAAGAAGAGAGATATCGTATCGGACAAAAAGTTGGTCTCGATGTCTTTTATAATTTAAAAAGGGTAAATATTTCAGGTATTTCTAAAGGGAAAGGTTTTTGTGGAACAGTAAAACGATGGAACTTCAAGACTCAGGATGCTAGTCATGGGAATTCTCTATCTCATAGAGTTCCAGGATCCATAGGCCAGAATCAGACACCTGGAAGGGTTTTCAAGGGTAAAAAGATGGCTGGACATATGGGGAACAAGAGAATAACCATAAAAAATTTGAAAATCATCCGAATAGACGAAAAAAAAGGATTGATCTTGATACAAGGATCTATTCCCGGTGGAATAAACTGTTACGTGATTATCAATCCTGCAGTATCACCTTAAAAGAAGATAATTTTAATGGAACTTATCATAAAAAATAGTCAAACAAAAATAAAAGTATCAGATAAAGTATTTAACGTACGCTTCAATGGATCTTTGGTGCATCAAGTTGTTAAAAGTTATTTATCTAACTTAAGAGTTGGAACGAAATCTCAAAAAAATAGATCACAAGTCTCTGGTTCTAACAGAAAACCATGGAAACAAAAAGGAACTGGACATGCGAGATCAGGTTCTGTAAAGAGCCCCATATGGAGATCTGGTGGAATGACGTTTGCAACGAAGGAACGATCATATGAAAAGAAAATTAACAGGAAAATGTATAATAATGCTATGAGGTGTATATTTTCTGAACTTGTTAGAAAAAAGAGGATCATTGTCATTCCTAGTTTGATTGTAAATGATATAAAAACAAAGTTATTTGAGAAGATGATAACGAATATATCTGAAAATGAATGTAAAACTTTAGTAGTCACAAAGAAATCTGATGAACGCTCCATCTTATCTTCCAGAAATTTACATAGGATTAATGTTTGTAATATTTCTCAAATTAATCCCGTCGTATTGATTAAACACAGAACGGTCATTTTTACAATTGAAGCTATAAAAGCAATAGAGGAAAGATTGATAACATGATTCGAAAAGATCGATTATACAAAATTCTACATTTATCTCATATTTCCGAAAAATCTTCTAAACTCATTGAAAAAAATAACTTTTTTACGGTAAAGGTAGATATAAAATCCGATAAAACAGAAATTAAACAGTCGATCGAAAAGATTTTCCATGTTCTTGTAGAAAAAGTAAGAACTTTAATTGTAAAAGGAAAAAAAAAGAAATTTGGAAAATCTTTTGGTAGCAGAAAAACTTGGAAAAAAGCTTATATTAAACTCAAAAAAGGACAAAATTTGAATCTTGTAGAAAATAAATGAATGAATCATCAAATGACGACCGTAATAAAATATAAACCCACCTCTCCTAGTAGGAGACATATGGTCAACTCCGTCGGAAGGAACTTATACAAAGGTAATCCTTTTCGAAGATTGACCAAAAAAATCAGCAAGACAGGTGGAAGAAACAATCTTGGAAGAATCACTACCAGACATATAGGAGGAGGACACAAAAGAAAATACCGGGTTATTGATTTTAAAAGGAACAAAGACAACATCGGTGCTCTTGTGAAGAGGATAGAATATGATCCAAATAGGACATCCAATATAGCACTAATTATGTTCAAGGATGGAGAAAGAAGATATATTATAGCACCAAAGGGATTGGGTGTAGGAGATCTTTTAAAATCTGGAAAAGATGTAAAAATTAAAATAGGAAACTGTTTACCAATCGAGAATATTCCTGTTGGATGTTCGGTACATAATGTCGAGTTAAAGAAAGGTAGGGGGGGGCAACTAGCAAGATCCGCCGGAAACTACGCTCAAATTATCTCTAAAGAAAATGACTTCGCAGTTATCCGATTACGTTCTGGAGAGATAAGAAAAATTCGATTTGGTTGTCGAGCGACTGTTGGGGAAGTAGGAAACGGTCAACATATGCTTCAACATTTTGGAAAAGCCGGAAAATCACGTTGGAAAGGAATCAGACCGACAGTGCGTGGAACTGCGATGAATCCGATAGATCATCCTCATGGTGGAGGAGAGGGGAGGAACTTCGGTAAACATCCTGTAACTCCTTGGGGGATGCAAACCAAGGGAAAGAAAACAAGAAAGAACAAACGTACCGAAAGGGATATTATACACCATCGTTCTAAATAAAATATAGGAAAAAAATGATTCGTTCTCTCAAAAAGGGACCCTTTATAGATTCTAGCTTATTAAAAAAAGTAGAATTAGCCGTCAGAAGTGGTAACAAGAAACCGATCAAAACGTGGTCCCGTCGCTCTACGATTTATCCGAAAATGATCGGTTTAACGATCGCTGTCCATAATGGTCGACAACATGTTCCTGTGTATATAACCGATGATATGATTGGACATAAACTGGGTGAATTTTCTCCAACCAGAACATATCGAGGACATTCTGGAGAAAGGAGTAAAAAACCAAAGAATAATGCAACTTAATTGAAATATGATCATGAAAACTGCTGCAATTCATCGTCGTGCGAGATCTTCTCCGCAAAAGTTAAGATTGGTTGCCAATCTTATTAAAGATAAAAAAACTTCTGAAGCAATAGAGATGTTAAGTTTTCTCAACAAGAAAGCTGCTCATCTCATTAAGAAAGTTTTATTATCTGCAATCGCAAATGCTCATCATAACTATGGAACTTCAATGAAATCTCTACAAATAATAAGTATATCCATAGATGAAGGACCTACGATGAAAAGAATCGTAGCGAGAGCAAAGGGAAGGACAAATCGTATATCAAAAAGAACTAGTCATATCAAAATTGTTGTGTCCGATGATGTTTGTGTAAAGAGGTAAAAATGGGGCAAAAAGTTCATCCAAATGGGTTGAGATTGGGAATCGTTAAGAGCTGGAACTCTACTTGGTATGCTGAGAAAAAAATGTTTTCAAACCATCTGATAAGTGATTTTCAAGTTAGAAAATATCTTAAAAATTTTTTGAGAAAAGCATCTGTTTCAAAAATATTCATTGAAAG
Source organism: Candidatus Riesia pediculischaeffi (assembly GCF_002073895.1). Classification (GTDB taxonomy): domain Bacteria; phylum Pseudomonadota; class Gammaproteobacteria; order Enterobacterales; family Enterobacteriaceae; genus Riesia; species Riesia pediculischaeffi. The sequence goes on from NZ_CP012839.1 coordinate 138,220, forward strand.
ACATTCTAAGAATATCAGAGTCACCATCCATAGTGCTAGACCTGGAATCATTATTGGAAAGAAAGGCGAGGATATAGATAAATTGAGAAAAAGAATCACTAAGATCACCGGTGTATCGTCACAGGTCAACATTTTTGAAATTCGAAAACCTGAACTAGACGCTCATCTGGTAGCGAAGAATATCGCTTCTCAAATCGAAAAAAGAATTGTCTTTAGAAGAGTCATGAAAAGAGCAATTCAGAACACTATGAGATCTGGTGCAAAAGGAATTAAAATAGAGATAAGCGGAAGGTTAGGAGGAGCTGAGATAGCTAGGACGGAATGGAATAGAGAGGGAAGAATTCCGCTACATACGCTTCGAGCAGATATCGATTTTAATACTTCGAAAGCAAAAACTACTTATGGTATAATAGGTATTAAAGTTTGGATATTCAGAGGAGAAATATTAGGAAATTCTTTAGAATCTAGAAAATTTGGAAAACATTTTCACATTACTAAAAAAAAAATATCTAGGAGATAAATTCTAAGACATGTTACAACCAAGAAGAACGAAGTTTCCTAAAATGCATAAAGGAAAGAACAAAGGTTTTTCGACGGATTTTGAAGTAAAATTCGGAAGGTTCGGATTAAAATCCTTAGAAAAAGGACGGATTACTTCCAGACAAATAGAAGCAGCGAGAAGAGCTATGACAAGATCAATTAAGAGACAAGGAAAAATTTGGATAAGGATCTTTCCAGATAAATCTGTTACAAAAAAACCTCTTGAAGTAAGGATGGGAAAAGGTAAAGGGAATGTAGAATGCTGGATTTCATCTGTTCAACCAGGAAAAGTATTATACGAGATGGATGGTGTTGAAGAAGGTATCGCGAGAATGGCTTTCAAATTAGCTTCTTCAAAACTTCCTGTAAAAACGACTTTTATAACTAAATATTAAAAAAGACAACGCTCAAAAGAATATGAAAAAAGAAAAAAAAATGTTACTTTTTTCGAAGATAAATCGATTACAAAAGGAGCTTTTTATTCTTAAGATGCATTTCTTAAGCAAGAACGAGAACTTTAAGAATTCCAGCGTTTTTAAGAAAATAAGAAAGAAAATCGCCAGAATCAGGACATTTTTAAATAAAAAAAAGGAAAAAAATGAGGACAAATAAATCTCCAAAAAAAACCTTAAAAGCATATGTCATCAATAATACAATGAATAAATCTGCTTTAGTACGGATAAAAAAAATCGTTAAGCATCCACTGTACAAAAAGTACATAAAAAAAACAACTCAGTTACAAGTTCATGATGAAAGGAATACATGTTCTATAGGAGATGTGGTGGAAATCAAAGAAACTCGACCAATATCTAAAAGGAAATCTTGGTCAATTGTGTCGATCTTAAAACAAGATAATCCTAACTCTTATCGATGAAGTATCACAACAATCCAACTTTTTAAAAGATTTTTGAATAAATATGATCCAGGAACAGACGATCTTAAATGTAGCAGATAATTCTGGCGCAAAAAAAGTTATGTGTATAAAAGTTTTAGGTGGATCACGTAAGAAATATGCGTACATCGGAGATTTGATAAAAATTGCTGTCAAAGAATCTGTACCAAATAGTAAAGTAAAAAATGGAGAGGTTATGAAAGCAGTGATTATCAGAACGAAGAAGGAGGTTAGAAGGTCAGATTATTCTATGATACGATTCGATCATAACGCATGTGTGTTGTTAAATGATACAACCGAACAATTAATTGGAACTAGAATATTTGGACCAGTAACTAGGGAACTAAAGAATGAAAAGTTCTCGAAGATCGTATCTTTGGCTTCTGAAGTTCTATAAAGAGATCAACAAATGAACAAAGTTAAGATTCGCTTAAATGATCGTGTAGTGATAACTACAGGAAAAGAAAAACATAAAACCGGTATAGTCATTAAAGTTATTGAAAAAAAAAAGGTCGTTGTATCTGGAATAAATATCGTAAAAAAACACAGGAAATCTAAAGATTCTACCAACCTTTCTGGAGGAATCTTCAAAGAAGAATCACCAATCGATATTTCAAATGTTGCTATACTTCATCACGAAACAAACCGTGCAGACAAGATAATTTTTAAGAAAATAAATGGTAAAACAACTAGAGTATATAAATCGGATGGAAGTATTGTGAAACAATAAGTATGGAATTTGAGAAAAAATGAAAGAAAGTATGTCAGATTTTTATAAAAAGAAGGTGGTAAATCAGCTGATGGAGCGATTTAAATATAGTTCGATCATGCAAGTTCCTAGGATAGTGAAAATTACTTTGAACATCGGTTTTGATTCAAGCGACGATAAAAAAGCGTTTAAGGATTCTATTCGTCACCTTTCTTTAATCGCCGGACAAAAACCTACTATAATCAAAGCAAAAAAATCAATTTCTAGCTTTAAATTAAGGCAAGGATGTATAATAGGATGCAAGGTGACTTTAAGAAAAGAAAAAATGTGGAACTTTTTAAAGAGATTCATATGTATTGCCGTACCCAGGATAAGAGATTTTAGAGGATTTTCAAAAAAATCGTTCGATGGAACCGGAAATTATAATATAGGAGTGAAGGAACAAACCATCTTTCCTGAAATAGATTACAATAAAATGGATAAAATTAACGGATTAGATATCTCTATCACAACCAGCGCAAATTCAGATGAAATCGGTTTCGCTTTACTGTCTGCATTTAATTTCCCATTCCGAGAATAAAAGGATTTCACATGTCAAAGAAATCAATCATTGAAAGAGAAAAGAGACGTAGGGTTTTATCAAAAAAGTTTTTTATAAAACGTTTAAAGCTGAAATCCATCATATCTAATATCCATTCTTCAGAAGAAGAGAGATGGAAAGCAGTGTTAAAATTACAGAAATTACCTAGAGACTCTAGTTTATCTAGAATGAGAAATCGTTGTATACAAACTGGTAGACCTCGAGGATTTCTAAGAAAATTTGGAATAAGCAGGATGAAATTGAGAGAACTAGCTATGAGTGGAGAAATTCCAGGGATAAAGAAATCGAGTTGGTAAATCAATTCTGAGACAATCTTAATAATTTTTAATAAAAAAGAGATGAGCATACAAGATCCAATATCAGATATGTTAACGAGAATAAGAAACGCGCAATTTTCAAGGAAAACGTTCGTAGAAGTTTTCTTTTCAAAGATAAAACGGAATATAATCGATGTTTTAAAAAAGGAAGGATACATTAAAAATTTCGAGATACAAAATAAAGGAAAAATAGATGTTTTAAAAATCCGATTGAAGTATTTTCGTAGAAAACCTGTGATAGAAAAAATAATAAGAATCAGTCGTCCGGGACTACGGATATATAAAAAAAGAGAAGATTTATCAGATGTTATGAATGGACTTGGAATTTCTATCATTTCTACTTCATATGGAATTATGACGAATAAAGATGCTAAAAAAATGAAGTTAGGAGGAGAAGTGATTTGCGAAGTCTATTAGAATTTTATTAATGAGCGAAAGGAAACACTTATATGAGAAGATCTTCCTTCATATTAACGCCAAAAAACGTGAAAGTGATTATTGGAAATGATACGATCATTATCAATGGACCAAGAGGTCGATTGATTGAGAAGTTAAATCATTTCGTACAAGTTGATGTTAAAGAAGATAGAATCTCTTTCTTCCTAAAAGAAGAGAAGTTAGCTTTTAAGAGACAATTAGGAACTTTACAATCTTTAGTACGTTCCATGGTGCTTGGTGTACAATATGGTTTCGTAAAAAAATTAAAGATTATAGGGGTTGGTTACCGCGCATTTGTAGAAAGGGAGCAACATTTGAATTTATCTTTAGGTTTTTCTCACATCATCCATTATAGAGTTCCAGATTCTGTTAATGTTATTTGCCCCAACCAAAACGAAATTCATCTGAAAGGTATCGATAAACAATTGGTTGGACAAGTTGCCGCAGAAATCAGATCTTTCCGAAAACCGGAATTATACAAAGGGAAGGGGATTCGATATGAGAATGAATTCGTAAAAACTAAAGAATCTAAGAAGAAATAAATCAAATACAATGAATATGAAACTAATCGCTAGAACAAAAAGAGCTGCGAGATTTCGCTCTAAACTTAAAAGAAGAGATATCTACTGCTTGACAGTTCATCGGACATCTCGTCATATATACGCTCAAGTGACATCAATGGGAGGTTCTAAGACGTTAATGTGTGCATCCACTACGGAAAAAAAAATAAGGAAGGAACTAATGAACACAGGAAACAAGAGATCTGCAAGCATGATAGGACAGGTTATAGCAAGAAGATGCATTACAATTGGAATAAAGAAAGTTTGCTTCGATCGTTCAGGATTTAAATATCATGGCCGAGTTCTCTCTTTAGCAGAATCAGCTCGTTCCAACGGATTAGAATTCTGATTAAGGTTAACAGAATGAACAAAGTCGAACAAAAAAATACTCAGGAATTAAAAGAAAAGCTAATCTCTGTCAACAGAGTTTCAAAGACTGTAAAAGGAGGAAGGGTATTTAGTTTTACAGCTCTTACCGTTGTAGGTGATGGAAAAGGTAGTGTTGGAGTTGGATATGGAAAAGCCAAGGAAGTTCCGATAGCGATACAAAAGGCAATGGAAAAAGCGAAGAAGAATATAAGAAAGTTTGAAATTTATCAAAATACTTTATACCACTCGATTGTTGGAAATCATACTGGATCAAAGGTCTTTGTGAAACCAGCTAACGAAGGAACCGGCATTATCGCAGGTGGAGCAATGAGATCTCTTTTCGAAGTGATCGGTATCCGTAATATATTATCGAAAATTTACGGTTCTACTAATCCCATAAATGTCATTCGAGCCACTCTAAACGCATTACGAAAGATGAGATCTCCAAAAACAATCGCTCAAAAGAGAAGTAAAGATATCGAAGACATACTAAAGTGATGTAAGGTTTTCATGGGTTAGGTCACTTTTTATAGAACGATTAGAGAACAATAGAACGATATTAAATAATCTTCTATCACTTGGAAACAATATGATGATTTCGGAGAAACAATGTATCTAAATACTCTGCTTCCTAAAAAAAATTCGATATTTAAAAAGAAAAGAGTTGGAAGAGGTGTCGGTTCTGGTTTGGGAAAGACAGCAGGAAGAGGGCATAAAGGACAAAACTCCAGATCTGGACATAACATACCTAGAGGCTTTGAAGGAGGACAAACTCCTTTTTGCAAAAGATTACCAAAATTTGGATTTTTTTCAAGGAAGATGAGAAGAAGCCGAACAATAAGATTATCAGATTTATATGATATTGAAGGGAATATCGTAAGTATTGAACGATTGAAGAAACTTAGAGTAATCAGTGGTAAGATAAGATCGATCAAGGTAATTTATAACGATGAAAAAATAAAGAAGAAGTTATTTTTCCATAGGAATGTCAGGTTGACGAAGGGAGTAAAAAGGATCGTACAAAGCTTTGATGATGAGGTTCCAAGATCATGAAAAAAGGTGAATTCAACTTTGGAAGCATACGTCATGGAGTTCGAGATCTGAAAGACAGATTAATTTTTATATTCTTATCGCTGATAATATTTCGAGCAGGTTCGTTTATTCCAATTCCTGGAATCGACATGTTTTCTATGACGAAAACGTTCAACGAACAAAGAGGAGGCACGGTAATCGAGATACTTAATATGTTTTCAGGAGGAGCTTTTGGAAGAGCATCGATATTTGCACTCGGAATTATGCCATATATATCTTCTTCAATTATCGTTCAATTATTGACTGTGATCCATCCGAAATTAGCAGAAATTAAAAAAGAAGGAGAGGTTGGAAGGAGCATCATCAATCGTTATATTAGATATGGCACTTTACTGTTGTCTTTCGTTCAATCTGCTGGAATTTCCTTTGGTATGAAAAATTCAATGGGTGCAAAAGGATTAATAATGATAAAAGATCTTCACTTTTACATAATTTCTATAGTGAGTTTAATGACAGGAACCGTTTTTCTTATGTGGTTGGGAGAGAAGATCAATGAAAAAGGTATCGGTAATGGAGTTTCCATGCTGATATTTATTAGCATAGTTTCCGAAATTCCATCTTCTACAATCAATATAGTTGAGCAAGTCAGACAGGGATCCATAGATCTTGTCGTGTTTTTTTTCATCATTTTCCTTATTTTGTGTATTACCTGTTTTGTAACGTTCATAGAAAGAAGTCAGAGAAAGATATTGGTAAATTATGCCAGACATCAATATAGAAGAAGAATATATTCCGCTCAAAGTACACATTTACCGCTAAAAATTAACATGGCGAGCGTAATTCCGGCGATCTTTACATCGAGCGTTATGCTATTACCAAGTGCGATTTTGACATGGATTGAAAGAAAACAACCTGGGTATCTGCAAAACTTAAGTACCTTATTCAACAGTTTTCGTCCAGGAAAACCGATATATATGTTACTTTACTCGATTATAGTCGTTTTCTTTTGTTTTTTTTACACCTCTTTACTGTTCAACCCGATAGAAACAGCGGATAATTTAAAGAAATCAGGAGCGTTTCTTCCAGGGATCAGGCCTGGTATACAAACTGCTAGATACATCGATAAAATAATGAAAAGATTAACTTTTATAGGTTCGATATACATCAGTATCATATGTTTAATTCCAGAACTGATGAGAGAACTAATAAACATTCCGTTCTATTTTGGCGGAACTTCTCTGCTCATAGTTGTAGTCGTGATTATAGATTTCATCTCTCAAATTCAAATGATATTGATGACTAATAGATATCGGAATATATTGAAGAAAACCAATTTCAACAGCATTCAAAATCTATGAAAGTACGTACTTCTATCAAAAAGTTTTGTCATCACTGCAAGATCGTTAAGAGAAAAAGAAACATATTCGTCATTTGCAGTCAGCCAAAACATAAACAGCGTCAAGGATAATTGACTTTACGACGTGTTAATATTAATTTTTAAAATTTTTTATCGTAGAACACTTAAGAGGAAAAAATGGTTCGAATAGCGGGGGTACATATATCTGATCATAAACACGTTACGATTGCTTTACGATCAATCTATGGAATTGGTAAGAAAAGATCAGAATTGATTTGTTCACAAACGGGGATTGAACCAAAATTAAAAGTGTCTCTTCTTTCCAAAGAAGATATAGAAAAGCTTAGAAAAGAAGTTTCTAAATATATCGTAGAAGGAGATTTAAGGAGAGAGAGAAATTTAAGCATCAAACGTCTGATCGATTTAGGTTGTTATCGTGGAATACGTCATAAAAAAGGATCTTTACCTGTACGAGGTCAGAGAACGAAAACAAACGCCAGAACTAGGAAAGGACCCAGAAAACCAATTAAAAAATGATTAAATGAAAATGAATAATTCAATTCGATCTAAAAAAAAGATGAATAGACAAGTATCAGATGGAATAGCGCATATTCATGCTTCTTTTAATAACACGATAGTCACGATCACCGATCGTAAAGGAAATACATTAGGGTGGGCAACATCTGGTGGATCTGGATTTAGAGGTTCCAGAAAATCGACTCCTTTTGCAGCGCAAGTTGCTGCAGAGAGATGTTCGAGTCTAGCAAAAGAATATGGAGTAAAAAATCTTGAAGTGATGATCAAAGGACCTGGACCAGGGAGGGAATCAGCCGTTCGAGCCTTACATGCAGTAGGGTTTAATATAACCAACATTACAGATGTAACTCCTATTCCACATAATGGTTGTCGACCTCCAAAGAAACGTAGAGTATGATTGTCTGTACAAAACAAGGATAAAATAATGGGTAGATATTTGGGTGCAAAATTAAAATTAAGTCGTCGAGAAGGAACTGATCTTTATTTGAAATCTAATCTCCGTTCTATTGAATCTAAATGTAGGATAGATCGTTTTCCAGGACAACATGGAATGAAAAAATCTAGACTTTCAGACTACGGGGTACAATTTCGAGAGAAACAAAAGTTACGTAGGATTTATGGAATCTTAGAAAGACAGTTTCGAAAATACTATCAAAGATCTTCAAGATCGAAAGGGAACAAAGGTGAAAATTTGCTCCTTCTTTTAGAAAGAAGGTTAGACAACGTGGTCTATAGGATCGGGTTAGGATCGACACGTTCTGAAGCAAGACAGCTGGTGAGTCATAAATCTGTTCTAGTAAACGGTAAAATAATCAACATTCCGTCCTATCAAATCAAAGTCGGAGATACAATCGAAGTATCGGAAGATTCTCGATCTCAAGAAAGAATAAAAGCTTCCATTGAACTATCTAGACAGAGGGAGAAACCAACCTGGTTAGAGGTGAATTTCGAAAAAATGCGAGGTAAAATCAACAGATTTCCGAGTAGAGATGATTTACAACGCGATATCAATGAACATCTTATCATAGAGCTGTATTCAAAATGATTCATAACATTTAAGAGAGCGATATGTACAATTTTACCACAGATGAATTTATTAAACCAAAATTAGTTGATATAAATAATATCAGCAAAACACATGCAGAAATCATTTTAGAACCTTTAGAAAGAGGATTCGGTCATACTATTGGGAACGCATTGAGAAGAATATTGTTATCTTCGATGCCCGGTTTCGCTGTGACAGAGGTAGAAATCGATGGAATATTACATGAATACAGTACTAAAGATGGAGTTCAAGAAGATGTCGTCGAAATATTACTCAACTTGAAAGAACTCGGTATCAGGATTCATGGAAAAGAAGAGATGGTGTTATCTTTAACTAAGAAGGGAATATGTACGGTAACTGCAGGGGACATTGAAGCAAACGAAAATGTAGAGATCATTAACCCGGATCATGTAATCTGTCATATCACAGATGAAAAAACGATCATAAAGATGCGTATCAAGGTACAGAGAGGAAGAGGTTATGTTCCGATTTCTTCGAGGATAAACTATCCAGAAGAACAAAGTAGATCTATAGGAAAATTGTTGGTCGACGCTTGTTATAGCCCGATAGAAAGGGTATCTTATAAAGTAGAAGCTACGAGGGTGGAGCAAAGAACAGATTTAGATAAATTAATAATAGAAATTGAAACGAATGGAACGATTGATCCGAAAGAAGCTATTCATCGATCGGCGACAATATTGTCTGATCAATTAGAATCTTTTGTAGAATTAAGGAGCAAGGAAAAAGATGTAATCGAGGAAAAAATACCAAAATTCGATCCTACTCTTCTGAAGACAGTAGATGATTTGGAGCTTACGGTTAGGTCAGCAAACTGCTTAAAGGCAGAATCTATTCATTACATAGGGGATCTAGTACAACGTACAGAAGTAGAACTTCTTAAAACTCCAAATCTAGGAAAAAAATCTCTCATGGAAATCAAGGATTTATTAGCCTCTAGGGGACTATCATTGGGAATGAAACTGGAAAATTGGCCTCCTTCTTCTGAGGAAGAGGAGGATATTGCCTCACACAAATAGGTCAAAAAATAGTATGAGACATAGAAAGGCAGGAAAAAGATTAAATAGAGACAGTAGTCATAGAAAATCTATGATGAGAAATATGTCCGTATCTTTGATACGACATGAGATCATCAAGACTACGCTTGAAAAAGCGAAAACTTTAAGGAGGTTCGTTGAACCAATCATCAACTCTTCTAAGGAAAAGAGTTCATCGAATTATAGATATGCCATTAAAATGTTGAAAAATAAAAAAGTAGTTTTAAAACTTTTTGAAAGAATATCTGAGATGATCGGAAAAAGAAATGGAGGGTACACGAGAATCATTAAATGCGGATATAGGAAAGGAGATAATGCTAATATGGCTTATATTGAAATAATCGATCGAAAAAAATGACTTCATCTATTTGAAAGTTCTATTTATCTCCGATATATGTTTTTTATTCGTTGTAAAGATCACGAGTATATCATACAGTTTAATCTTCTGTTCAGATAGGGAAACTATCACATCGTTATTTCTGATGATCGCTCCTATCATGATTCCTTCATCTAAATCTATCTCGACAACTCTCTTTCCTACGATCCCACTGTGTTTGCTCTTTCGATTCAACTTGATCTCGAACGTCTCTAACGTTCCTCTTCTTAAATAAGAGATGTTAGACCTGATTTTCCTGATATATCCAAGTAAGTTGGATAGTATCGTTTGTTTTGGAAAAATGATGTTATCGATCATATCATATCTTAAATCGAGGTAAGATCCATGATGTATAAGTACAATCGTACGCTTAGCTCCCATTTTTTTCGCCAACATGGCGTACATGATATTAACTTCATCATTTTCTGTAAGCGTTATAAAAGCGTCTATTTGAGAGATATTTTCTTTGAACAACAATTCTTTATCGGATGCATATCCATATAGTACAGTGGTATTATCTAATATTGCAGAAAGTTGAGAAGCTCTTATCGGATCTTTTTCTATAATCTTAACATCATAAATATTTTCTAATATCTTCGCCAACCCAGATCCGATCTTTCCCCCTCCAACTATCATGATTTTCTTGTATGGTTTTTCCAGAACTTGTAACTCATTCATCAAAAATCTAATGTTTTCAGTTTTTACTACAAAACAAATTTCGTCGTTCTCTTGAATAATCGTAGATTCTTTCGGAAAAATTGGATAATTTTCTCTAAAAATAGATATTACCTTACATTTCAAATGATCAAATCTTTTTTGAACATCGAAAACTGATAAACAAAGCAACGGGCTTTTTTTTTGAACCGTAATCGTAATACTGCTAGCTATTCTATTATAAAAGTTAACTATCTGTAAGGCTCCAGGATATTGAATTAATCTCCTTACACTATCAATGATCAGTTTTTCTGGATATATGAAGTAATCAACCGGTATGCCTGTCTTAGAAAATAAATTTACTTCAGCAGTATAATCTTGAGATCTGACTCTAGCAATTTTATTTGGTATTTTAAAAAAAGAATGAGCTACTTGACAAGCTATCATATTAACTTCATCTGATCCAGTAACAGCAATCAACACATCCGTCTCTTCAGCTCTAGCTTCCCTCAAAACTTTTGGATAAGAAGCGAAACCGTTAATTACTCTAAGATCTAACTTATCTTGAAGTTGATGAAGTTTCTCTTCGTTCACATCTATTACGGTAATATCATTATTCTCGTCTATCAAACTTTCTGCAATTATTCTACCAATTTTTCCTGCACCTAATATAATAATCTTCACTTTATATCTAATGTTCGATCAACCATTACTATACCGTATGAGTCATATCACCCATAAAAAGTTTTATAAATCTTTATCCAAAATTGGTAAACGATATCTGTTGTAATCTTTTTTAAAGATAGATTCTACTTACAATCCTAATAGCAAAAAAAACTCTAATGATAAAATTATGAAATGAGAATATATGTACGACTTGTAGGATCGCTATTTTAAATAGGATTTTAAGTCGAACAAAAAGATCAAATTTTTTTATGCAAAAATAATCTACCAAAAGATAGATAGTGAATCATCAAAAAACTTCCTTGCACGATATAACTGACAAATCACGTATCTTAAAAAAAAGTTAAAAAACACTTCAAGATACCTAGATGATGAAACAAATCATTTAAAAATCATCAAAAGGTGATCCTATTGTTTTAACAAGAAACCTTCACGATACCAAAACAAATTATAATTTTTAAACTCAAAAGAAGAGACTGTATTTCTTCCCTGCTTTCTCATTTTTAAAATATTTAAAATTCCTTTCTTAGTATTTACTTTCGTTCCATACCTTCCGATATATCTAATATAGTACCAGGATCACAATCAACATACTCCTGAATTACATCGGTTTGTAAAACCTTTACGACCTCCTGAGATACTTCAAAATAACTGATTGGCCATATTTGGAAAGCTCTAACCCCTCTATCTATGTCTAACGCTGAAGATGACCAAGAGATCTTAGACATGTTCTTATCTATCTTTTTAGAATATGTTGCGATACTTTCATCCTGATCTTTTAAATTTATTTTACCTTCTAAAAGAATCTTCAAGGATTCCAAGACCAAAGACCTACTAATCTTAGATAATTTATAATAGAGAGATGAAAAAGTTTCTTTCTCACTGATAGAACAACATGATTGATGAACAATTTTTCCAGTATCTACTCCTACATCCATCTGTACGATAGAAACACCAGAAGTTTTATCCCCATGTAAAATAGAATATTGAATTGGAGAAGGACCCCTCCATCTTGGAAGAAGCGAACAATGAATGTTCCAAACTCCAAAGCGAGGAACTTCTAAAATTTCTTTTGGAAATATTAAAGAGTATTGAGCAACCATAATGATATCAGATTTTTTTGATACGATCCAGTCGTATATAGCTTCACTATGCAACGTGTTTGATTGTATACAATCTATTTTATGTTGTTTGGCAACCTTCTTCACAGGATTAAATGAAATACGATATCCTCTTCCAGAAGGTTTATCGCAAGTTGTTAAGATTCCAACAATCTTTATTAACTTTTTTTTCGATAGTTTTAAAAAATTCATTAAATGCATTTCTGAAAAATAGGATGAACCAGCGAAAATAATTCTTAATTTTTTCATGTTAGATCAGATGAATATCAACTATTTCCACAATTTTTATTTTTTAAATAATCAATGAACAATATCCCGTTTAGATGATCTATTTCGTGTTGTATACAAATTGATAAAAGATCCTTTGCTTGAAATGTAAACTTTTTTCCAAATATATCCATCGTCGTGATTTTAACAAACTTTGATCTCATTACGAAACCGGATTTATTTGTGATAGAAAGACATCTTTCCTTCATACAAATTTTACCATATGAACCGATTATAACAGGATTAATCAATACTAGCTCGTCGTTTATATCGTGAGAAACGTTTATCACCACTATTCTTCGATGAACGTTGACTTGCGTCGCTGCTAAACCTATCCCACCATTTTTATACATGGTGTCAAACATATTTCTCACGACATCTTTAGTTTTCGATGTAATCGAACCTACAGGTTTAGCGACTCTCCTTAAATTTAAATCAGGATGTTGTAATATATTTAAAAATGACATTTTGACCAAAATTTTGTGAAATTGTTAATAAATTAAAAGTTTGTAACTAAAGGATCATCGTAGAATTAAAAGATACCGAAACTTCACGAATCTTACACGCTGTAACCGATGATTTTAATACTTATCGTTCACAATAAAACATCTAAAATAAGATAAAATTGAAAAAAACGGGAGTACTATCACAAATTCAAAAAAAATTATAAAACTAATCATTCCAACCACAAAAAAATAATTGAACAAACAAACCTCGAAGGAATAAAATCAATATTATGTAATGACATGAATAATATCGAATTATTAAAAATAACTCTAGCGCTTAAGAACGGAGAAATAATCGCTTACCCATCCGAATCAATTTTTAGTTTAGGATGTGATCCAGATAATGAACGAGCAATTTATAACCTATTAAATCTAAAGAGACGTTCCTGGAAAAAAGGTTTCATATTAGTTTCTAAAAGTTACAATCAATTAACCAAGTATATTGACTGCGAAAAACTTAGTAAATTGCAAAAAAAGATAATCAGATTTTATGATATATCCTTTCCGAGAACATGGGTAGTTCCAGCTAAACAAAACGTTTCTAAGTTGATAACAGGACAATTTAAATCAATTGCAATCCGAATAACTAAATTCAAGCATATAAAAGATATATGTTCAAAATATGGAAAACCAATCATCTCTACTAGCGCTAACATCAGCAACGATGAACCCTGTCGAACAAGATGTGAAGTCATGAAAAAATTTAAAAACCATATCCATATTATGGATGGTGAAACGAAAAATATATTCAACCATTCAATCATCCAAGATTTATCGAACGGATACTTATACAGAAAAAGGTAAATATGAACAAATTCGCTATCTTTGGAAACCCAATTTCTCATAGTAGATCGCCTGAAATATATAGATTATTTGCTAAACAGTTTGGAATAAGGATTGAATATCAAAAAGAATTAGTATCGGCTAGTCAGCTAAAAAAAAAGATATATTATTTTTTCTACTCCAAAAATGGAAAAGGATTAAATATCACCACTCCTTTTAAAAAACACGCTTACAGAATCGTTCATAAGTTAACAAATAGAGCTAAAGACTGTAAATCTATCAACGTTATTAAGCGAGAAGAGAAAATATTATTTGGGGATAATACGGATGGTATCGGAATAACGATGGATATAGAGACATTCTTATTACAAAGAAAAAAAACAAATATCTTAATGATAGGAGCAGGAGATGCAGCTCGTTCAGCGATAGTATCTCTATTAAGATATCCAGTGGAGATCACTTTAGTTAACAGAACTTATGATAGATCGAAGAAGATGACCTGTTATTTCCAACATACTGGAAAAATCTCATGTAAAAAGTTAGAACAAATCAACTCATCTAGATACGATTTAATCATTAATGCAACATCTAGCGGAATATTTGGAAAAACTCCAAAAATTTCCTCAAAAATATTTGAAAATCCTGTTTTTTGTTATGATATGTTCTATAGGAGTTCAGAAGATACCCCATTTATTCAACTAGTTCGAAGACATGGAATATCTCAATATTCAGACGGAATGGGGATGTTAATTTGGCAAGCAGCTTTTTCTTTCAAATTTTGGACAGGAAAGATGCCTAATGTACAGCCATTGTTAAAGATATTTAAAAAATAAAAATGTAGACTTAATACGGGGTGATTTAATTTTGGAATATAGTTCGTAATTGCTGATCCTTTTTTTAATAGCAAAAGGTCATTCTGACCATCTTTTAACTGATTTTCACAACATTCCCAAATCCTGAACTTCTCCCATATCTCATTTGATATAAAATTGAAACTTTCCTCTCACTTCATCATATAAAATACCCTCTAGTAATGTAATCATTATGTACGTTAAGTAGGATATCTTGTACAAATTAAATAAATAGAAATATTCAAGAGCTAGCTTCATTAAGAAATTTGACAAATTTATATTTCTTCCATGATCCTTACAAAAGGGTATTTTATGGTTTAAAATGATAGATATAACATAAACTGTAGAAATAGAGTTGATTGACCGTTAGATTCAGACCATCTTAAGACATATGAAAATATATACTACCTTCGGAATCTCAGCGAAAGCAAAACTAGTATACAAATTTGATTCTATCGATCAATTGAAGTTAATTTGGAACCTTGCAAAGAACAAAAGTTATCCCTTCTTAGTGCTTGGAAACAGGAGTAAAACAATTTTCATTGACAAATTTTCTGGAATAATCGCATTAAATCACATCAAAGCATTAAAGATAAAGGAATGCAAAGACCACCATTTAATCTATGTTGGATCAGGAAATAATTGGAGCGACTTGGTCAAGATGTTGTTGAATATGGAGATATACGGTCTAGAGAATCTATCTTTCATCCCAGGATCAGTTGGAGCAGCAGCGATACAAAATATGGGAGCTTATGGAATAGAATTTAAAGATATATGTGAATACGTCGATACGATCGATTTATCTGACGGAAAAATAAAAAGATTCTACAAAGAAGAATGTCAATTTAAGTATCGAGAAAGTATTTTTAAGGATATCAAATACAAAAAATTCGTCGTTGTTTCCGTTTGTTTAAAAGTTAGTAAGATATGGAAACCAATTTTACGACATGAAAAGCTGATGAGACAGTTTCAAAACAACGTGAAAATAAAGGATATCATAAATTTCATTTTTAAAGAGAGATCTCAAAGAATACCGAATCCGTCTGTCTTTGGTAATGTTGGAAGTTTTTTTAAAAATCCAACTGTTTCACAAGAGATTTCAGGGAAGATCAAAAAAAAATTTCCGGAATATCGACCTTCTTATTTTATCGTCAAAAATAAAGTTCATGCGGGATGGTTGATCAAACGATGCAAATTACAAGGAAAAAAAATAGGAGGAACGGAAGTATATAGAAACAACCCATCAATTTTAATAAATCATGGTTATTCCATAGGAAAAGATGTAATGCGACTGTCTAGATATATCATCTGTAAAGTGTTTAAAAAGTTCGGTATATCTTTAGAAAAAGAAGCAATTCTTGTCGGAAAATATGGTGAAATCAATTAGAACTTGTCAACCTATCTCTCCTATTTTTCAAAAAAAATAACAATTTATATGACCAGAAATTCAACAAAATATATCGAAAAATTATGTTAGATCCTCGAAAAATTCAAAATTCGGTGAAATACGCAAACATCTTTACAAAATATGTCGTAGATTCTACGAATCAATGCTTAAAGAGAATGCTCGACGATTTAAAGATCGGAGACGTTTTCTTAGCGGAACATCAAACTGACGGAGTCGGAAAAAGAGGCAAGAAATGGTTTTCTTCTCCAGGAAACAGCTTGTGCTTATCTTTATACTGGAAACTACACGTTGAATTAAGCGCCATCAATCAGCTCAGTATAATAATAGGCTCTACAATAGTTGACCTATTGAACAAACGATATAACTGTAAAACGGTGTTAAGGTGGCCGAATGATCTGTTCATACAAAACAAAAAAGTTGGTGGTATTTTAATAGAAACTGTTGGAATTTTAAAAGAAGAGGTTCACTGTATCATTGGGATCGGAATGAACCTATCAGATGACGAGTCTTTCAGCAAGAAAATAAAAAATGGTTGGATTTCTCTTAAAGGAACTGTAGAAGAAAGTGAATGGAACAGCATGATTATCTCAATCATTCGGGAAATACATCGATCTATGATCATGTTCGAAAATGTCTATTCTACTAAACAAACACGATTTATAAGAGAACTTGTTTACAGATTTTTCGACCAAAATAAGCGATAACTTAAAAAAAACAATAGAAATCGAGAAAAGATCTAACGAAACGCCAAATCACTCTTATTTATAACTATTCAGTCGCGCTGAAATGTGAAGTTCTACCTTGTGCTAATCGCAACTATTTCATGATCCCTTCCTTTCACGACGACCAGATTAGCCATCTCTTTCACAGGAAAAATGTTCTCGTATAGATTAATCGTATTGATCTCCATCCACAACTCGTTGGCAATTTTTACGATCTCCGATTTTTTAAGACCAGAAAAACAACGAAAATGTGATCCTGGATACATGACAGATTGTTTACAAAATCTTAAAAATCTTCGTATATACCAATTTTTTAAGAGATCTTCTTTCGCATCAATATAGATAACAAGATCGAAAAATGGAAAAAATTTTTGATATCCGCATTCACGAACATCTTGCAGGATGTTCACACCCTCTAATATAATTAGATCCGGAGATTCGACTATCTGCGTCCTGTTCGGAAAAATATCGTAATATATATGAGAGTACATCGGTACATACAATCTGTTTACACCGGATTTAATATCAGATAAAAATTTTCTGAAAAGATGACTGTTGTACGATTGAGGAAACCCCTTTTTTTTTATGATACCTAATTTGTTCAACATAATATTGGGATACAAAAAACTATCTGTCGTGACGAGTTCTATTCTTCGATCCTTCAACCAATATTTCAACAACATCTTCATAAGATTGGCAGTGGTGCTTTTTCCAGCTGCGACACTTCCGGTGATAGCAATAACGTACGGGATTTTATAGTCTCTTGAAAAATAGTTCAACGAGATGTATCTCTGAAACCTGTGAAGAATATAAAGTTTAAAAAAACTCCAGAACATATCACGACCAACTAAGCTGAATCCATTCTTTTTCACCATTCTAAGAGAACGTTCAGGAACAGTAAAATCAGGATAAGACGATCGGTTAAAAAACATTTTCATGGATTTATCTAACTTTATAACGGATCTCAATAAAATGAAATTCTAAAGTTTTCACACACCCTTGTATTGTTCCATTAAATCAATCTTTTATAAAATAAATCTTATATTGACATAGAAATCCATATGTGTTAAAGGATGGAGATGGTTCTTCGCAAAGATATTCCATCCGCGAGGATAGGACGATCTATTCAGCGAGAAAAAATTATGACCAGGAAACTCATTACACTTTTTGATATAATTTGGAAAGGTTTCATTTTTCAATGCAGAAAATTTCTACATGAAATATATGAATGTGATTTTTCATTATGAAATAATGTTATAAATCTAATACGGTGGGATGCCTGAGTGGTTAAAAGGAGCAGACTGTAAATCTGATGTCGATAGACTTCGAAGGTTCGAATCCTTCTCCCACCAATAGAGATCTGCTTTATTATCCTTACAACATGATCATCTATCACTTGCACGGACATTTTCAAAAATATGCGGGTATCGTATAATGGTTATTATATCAGTCTTCCAAATTGATGAAGCGGGTTCGAATCCCGCTACCCGCTTGAAGCTGATATAGCTCAGTATCGGTAGAGCACACCTTTGGTATAGGTGAGGTCGGCAGTTCAATTCTGCCTATCAGCAAAATATAAGGAACATTCGTCTTTTTACTGAAAAGATGAAAGTTACTCATCTTGACAAGAGGGAAATTTAAACATGCCTAAAGAAAAATTTAATCGATCGAAGTTACACATCAATGTCGGAACAATCGGTCATGTCGATCATGGAAAAACAACCTTGACTTCGGCTATCACAACCGTACTTTCTAAAAAATACGGTGGAACCGCTTTTGCGTTCGATCAAATTGATAACGCTCCTGAAGAAAAAGAAAGAGGGATTACGATATCTGCTTCCCATGTGGAATACGATACATCTACAAGACATTACGCACATGTAGATTGTCCAGGACATTCAGATTACGTAAAGAACATGATAACAGGAGCTGCTCAGATGGATGGAGCGATATTGGTAGTCGCAGCAACCGACGGCGCGATGCCTCAAACGAGAGAACACATCCTTTTAAGCAGACAGGTTGGAGTACCCTACATAATAGTTTTTTTGAACAAATGTGATATGGTTGAGGATCAAGAACTGCTAGAGTTGGTTGAGATGGAAGTTCGTGAACTTCTGAATCAATACAATTTTCCCGGAGATACAACACCAATCATACGGGGGTCTGCTCTGAAATCCTTAGAAGGGGAAAAACAGTGGGAAGAAAAAATTATTGAATTAACAGATACCTTAGATTCATACATTCCTGATCCCAAAAGAGCGATTAATCTTCCATTTCTTTTACCTATAGAAGATGTTTTTTCAATATCAGGAAGAGGAACTGTTGTGACAGGAAGGGTAGAACAAGGAATCTTAAAAGTTGGAGAAGAAGTAGAAATTATCGGGATAAAAGATACCAAAAAGACAATTTGTACAGGAATCGAAATGTTTCGAAAATTGTTGAATGAAGGAATGGCAGGAGAGAATGTTGGAGTTCTACTGAGAGGTATCAGAAGAGAAGAAGTAGAAAGAGGACAGGTGTTAGCTAAACCAGGTTCGATCAATCCGCACGTTAAATTCGAATCAGAAGTGTATGTTCTAAAGAAAGAAGAAGGCGGAAGGCATACTCCATTTTTCAACGGGTACCGTCCACAGTTCTATTTTAGAACTACCGATGTAACAGGGGTCGTAGAACTTCCATCCGATGTAGAAATGGTTCTTCCAGGAGATAATATTCATATCGTCGTGACACTTATCGAACATATAGCGATGCAAGAAGGTTTAAGATTCGCCATAAGAGAAGGGGGAAAGACCGTCGGAGCTGGAGTGGTCAGTAAGATTCTCGCTTAAAAGCGAGCATCACGTTTTATACGATATATTGGATTTTTGAGATTCATTATAGCACGATTTTAATAAGATGAATTCTTTCCAGAATTTATCTTATTAACTGCAACTATTAAAAAATACAAATTGGATACGTCTAAGTGAAAAATTTTTGGGAAGATCTATTTAATTTTATCCGTATTTATCTAAAAAATATGAGATGGTCTTTGTTCTTCTTCCTGCTCACTGTATCCTTCATAGGAATGTTGTGGGGTAAATGGGGATCATCGACTGTTTTAATGGGATGTTATTCAATCATCTTCTCCTTCATTTCGACAACATTGGTATCCAAGATAAAAAAAACGCGTTTGCTGTTGAAGTTCATAGAAGATGTATTTCTAGAGATGAAAAAGGTACATTGGCCGAGCTTTCAAGAAACTTTGCGGATAACCTTTGTCATCCTTTTAGTTGCAATGATCACTTCCTTCTTCATTTGGATGATCGACAATATTTTGGTCCGTTTGATTTCATCCATCATCACTTTAAGGTTGTAAAATGTCAAAGTATTCAGATATGAAATGGTATGTTATTCAATCTTTCTCCGGATTTGAAACTAAAGTACGAAGGTCTTTAAAAGAATATATCAGGCTTTACTCCATGGAAATGTATTTCGGAAGAATCATGGTTCCTTCCGAAGGAATCGTAGAGATGAGAGGTGGACAGAGAAGAAAAAGTGAAAGAAAATTTTTTCCAGGTTACGTTTTAGTGGAAATGGTCATGAACGAAAAAACATGGCATTTCATAAGAGGTATCCCAAAGGTAATGGGATTCGTCGGAGGAACACCAGATCATCCGGCTTCAGTAAATCAAAAAGAAATAGGAGATATCATAGAAAAGTTACAAAAGATAGGAAATCGACCAAGACCAAAAACTTTATTTGAACCTGGAGAAATGATCCGAGTAAGTAGTGGACCGTTCGCTGATTTTAACGGAATAGCAGAAGAGATAGATTATGAGAAGAGTAGAATGAAAGTCTCGGTATCTATATTCGGAAGATCTACACCAGTCGAACTAGACTTTAGTCAAGTTGAAAAAATTTAAATCATCAGATATTCAAACATCGATAACATCAAAATGAGCAGAAGAATACAAGCAAGGATAAAATTAAGAATTCCGGCCGGTCAAGCAAATCCAAGCCCTCCCGTAGGTCCTATACTAGGACAGAAGGGGATAAATATCATGAATTTTTGTAAAACGTTTAACGATAGAACCCGCTCTATAGAAAAGGGAACCATCGTCTCAGCATCGATACATCTATATTCCGATAAAAACTTTGATCTAATCATAAAAACATCACCTACCTCTGAACTTCTGAAAAAGTTCTCTGGAACGGAGATAGGATCTCCAAAACCAAATTCTGAAAAATCTGGAAAAATATCGAAGAACCAGATCGAGAAGATAGCGAAAATCAAGATGAGCGATATGAACACGCGCAACCTATCTTCGATCATGCGATCAATAGAAGGTACAGCTAGATCCATGGGAATCAAGATTGAAAAATGAAGATCATGAAATTAAAAGATAAAAAAAGTTCATCATATCATGGACACAAATATAAAAAGAAGTATCCGCTTGAAGAAGCAATAGTTTTTTTGAAGAGACAAAAACGCGCTAATTTCGTAGAAAGCGTAGATGTTTCCATACAGTTAGGAATCGATACGAAAAAAACCGAACAACATGTGATAGGATCCTTCATCCTTCCGAACAGTGTAAAAAGAAACGTCAGGATGGCAGTGTTCACAGGTGGAGAATCTGCAGAAAAGGCTAAGATGTTTGGGATCAAACTAGTCGGAATGAACGATTTAGCGGAAAAAATCTTAAAAGGAGAAAATAGGTTTGATATAATCATAGCATCCTCGGACGCGATCAAGACGGTTGGTAAGGTCAGCCATATTATCGGTCCTAAAGGTATGATGCCAAATCTTAAGTTTGGAACCATCACCGATGATATCGAACTTTGTATTAAAGAAATCAAAGAGGGTAAGATATTTTATCGAAACGATAAAAACGGGATCATTCACACGTTGGTCGGAAAGGTTGATCTCGAATCTAAAAAAATAGAAGAAAATGTTAGGTTTTTTTTAAAACATCTGATAAGATCAAAACCGAGATCGGTAAAAGGGACGTACATCAAAAAGATGAACATATCGACGACTATGGGAGTTGGTATTAAAATCGATCTTTCCGATGTTGTATCTTGAACTTTCTTCGATCTCGACAATCTATTTGTTCAACGCTTTTTTCAACTTTTCTCGATCTTCAAAAGGGACGTCGTATGAAATGATTTCGTATTCGAAAGAAAAGAGTAGCTCCATATTTATGAAGACTATCGCCTTGTGATTTCCTTCATTGAACGAACGAAAAGATTATAGTTAGTATCATGTCAAAAAACCTTGAAAAAAAAACAAAAAAAGTAAGAATTATAAAGAAACTTTTAAAAGACGCTGTATCTGTGTTCATCGCAGATTACCGAGGAATCAGCAACAATCATATGAACGATCTTCGTATAATCTGTAAAGAAGAAAAAATATCTCTCCAGATTCAAAAAAACACGGTATTTAAAATAGCTTTCAACAACACTCAATATTCGTCTTTAAAAAAATTTTTTGTTGGACCGACCATCGTCGCTTTTTCTGTTGGAAATCGTCCATCATCGATAGTCAAGATATTTAGGAACTTTATGAAAGAGAACTCTTCTTTTTCAATAAGATCAGGAATGATCGGAGAGGATACCGTAGTGGAAGGGGAAGTAATGAGTAAATTAGAATCGATACGTTGTCGAGAAGAAGCTTTTCTGAAGTTTTCCATGGTAGTCAGAGAAATATCTATCTTAAAATTTCTGCGTCTATTAAAAAAGATCGTTAGTATTTGAACCGTAATCCTTCCAAGAAGGAGGKTTTGTTTAAACCTTTTTGTTCGAAAATCAAGGAGAATCTGAATATGTCCACCAACAAACAAGAAATTTTCGATGCTATCTTAAACATGTCTATGGTAGAAATTGTCGAGTTGACATCAATGCTCGAGAAGAAATTCAACATAGATTCTTCTATACTACGAAATAGCTCTCTACAGGAGAGTAAACTCTCTGAAGAGAAAGTGATAGAAAAAAGTGAATTTAAAGTTATCTTAACATCCTTCNCTAATAAAATCCCCGTGATCAAGGCTGTAAGATCCTTGATGAACTTAGGACTAAAGGAAGCAAAAGATACCGTGGAATCTTGTCCATCTGTTTTGAAAGAATCTACTACAAAAGAAGATGCTGAAACTATTAAAAGTACATTGGAGAAATCCGGGGCGTCTGTTACTGTGGAGTAAAACGTCGCGATATGCGAGCGAACCTTACAGAAGTTCATCGCTTAACATTCATCATCTTCTCTCGAAAGAACTACAAGATAACTTAACAATCAGAGATGATAGCACAGAAGATCCTCATGTTATCAACTAAAGTTCTCGCGTAAATTATATAAGGAATCATATGGGTTTAGTTCATACAGAAAAAAAACGTATCAGAAAAAATTTCGGTAAAAGACCACAAGTTCTAGGTGTACCTTATCTACTATCTATTCAGATAGATTCTTTCTCTAAATTTATCAACAATTGCGGAAAAAAGAGCGGTTTAGAATCCGCCTTCCATTCTATATTTCCCATCAGAAGTTATAATGGAAACGCTGAACTGAGATACATCGAATATCGTCTGGAAGAACCAACATTCGATGTGAGAGAATGTAGAACAAGGAGTGCAACCTACTCTTCCTCCTTGAAGGTTAAATTAAGACTAGTGGTATACGAGAAGGAGTCTTCTAAAAAAATACAGTACGTAAGAGATCAAGAAGTATACATGGGAGAGATTCCGATCATGACTGAAAATGGAACTTTTATCGTCAATGGAACTGAACGGGTTGTCGTTTCTCAACTGCACCGTAGTCCAGGTGTTTTCTTCGATAGCGATAAAGGAAAAACACATTCTTCAGGAAAAATTCTATATAACGCTAGGATCATACCGTATCGTGGATCATGGTTAGACTTCGAATTTGATATTAAGGATCATATATTCGTAAGAATCGATAGGAGAAGAAAGTTACCGGCGACTGTCATATTACGTGCAATAGGTTATGACAATGAAGAGATGTTAAACCTTTTTTTTGAAAAGACCACCTTCAGGCAAGATCAAGAGGGGATCTTCTTCATGGATTTGGTTCCCAAAAGATTACGAGGTGAAACAGCTTCCTTCGACATCGTAAGTGGTGGAAAAACCTACGTCAAGAAAGGGATCAGAATAACCGCATCTCACGTTGAAAGTTTAGAGAAAGATAATGTTCGAGAAATTGAAGTTCCATCGGATTATCTAATCGGTAGGATAGTTGATAAAAGTTACTTTGATAAAAGTGACGGAAAATTGATCTGTTCAGCGAACTCTAAGATATCGAAAGAAATTTTAGAAGACTTGAAGAGATCTCGAAACAGATCTATTCGAACACTCTTCATAAATGATCTAGATCGAGGATCCTATATCTCCAACACGTTGAGAATCGATAATACGAAAGATCGAATAGATGCCTTGATAGAAATCTACAGAATGATGAGGCCAGGAGAACCTCCTACAAAGGAATCAGCGGAAAGTTTGTTCAACAGTCTCTTCTTTTCTGAAGATCGATACGATCTATCTCCGGTTGGAAGGATGAAGTTCGACCTTTCCCTTTCCAGAGAAAGAAACACAGAATCTAACGTGTTGAACAATCAAGATATCATTGACGTGATTAAAAAACTAATTGATATTAGGGATGGAAGAGGAGAGGTGGATGATATCGATCATTTAGGGAACAGAAGGATACGTTCGATTGGAGAGATGGCGGAGAATCAGTTCAGGTTAGGACTGATCAGGGTTGAAAGAGCCGTAAAGGAGAGATTATCATTGGGGGATCTAGACTCTTTATCTCCCCAAGACATGATCAATGCGAAACCGATCTCTGCTGCTGTAAAAGAATTTTTTGGATCCAGTCAACTATCTCAATTCATGGATCAGAACAATCCCTTATCTGAAATAACTCACAAACGTCGAATTTCAGCTTTGGGTCCGGGGGGGTTAACTAGAGAGAGAGCAGGATTCGAAGTACGGGATGTTCATCCAACACACTATGGTAGAATGTGTCCGATAGAAACTCCGGAAGGGCCGAACATAGGGTTGATTAATTCACTTTCTGTCTACGCGAGAACTAATCAATATGGGTTTTTAGAAACTCCATATCGGATAGTGAGGAATGGGGTAGTTAGCAACGATATCCGGTATCTTTCCGCAATTGAGGAAGGAAATCATATCATCGCACAGGCGAACACCATGTTGAACGAAGATGGATCATTTCGGACAGAACTGGTGACCTGCAGAAACAAAGGAGAATCTAACCTATTTAACAAAACACAGGTGGAGTATATGGATGTTTCTACGCAGCAAATCGTATCTGTCGGAGCATCTTTGATACCGTTTCTTGAACATGATGATGCAAACCGTGCATTGATGGGCGCTAACATGCAAAGACAGGCGGTACCTACCTTACGAACGGAGAAGCCGTTGGTAGGAACGGGCATGGAAAGTGTAGTAGCAAAAGATTCTGGAGTAACAGTGATCGCCAAAAGATCAGGAACGGTGCAATATGTGGATTCTTCCAAGATAGTGATCAAAACGGAGAAGGAAGGTCATTCCTTGCAGGATTTCGGAATCGATATGTACGATCTGACGAAATATTCTAGATCGAACCAAAATACATGTATCAATCAAGTACCTTGCGTTTCCATGGGAGATAAAGTCAGATCTGGAGAGGTGTTAGCAGACGGTCCTTCCACCGATTTAGGAGAGCTGGCTTTAGGACAAAACATGCGGGTCGCATTCATGCCGTGGAATGGATACAACTTCGAAGATTCGATTCTAATATCGGAGAGGGTAGTTCAAGAGGATCGATTCACAACCATCCATATACAGGAACTATCTTGTATCTCAAGGGATACCAAACTAGGACCGGAAGAGATCACAGCGGATATTCCAAATGTTGGAGCATCATCTTTATCCAAGTTAGATGAATCTGGTATCGTATATATCGGAGCAGAGGTGATTGGGGGTGAGATACTGGTTGGAAAAGTGACACCAAAAGGAGAGACTCAGCTTACCCCTGAAGAAAAGTTGTTAAGGGCTATTTTCGGAGAAAAAGCATCCGACGTAAAAGATTCCTCTTTAAGAGTTCCCAACGGAACTTCAGGTACCGTGATAGACGTTCAAATATTCACAAGAGATGGAGTCAAAAAAGACAAGAGAACTCTGGAGATCGAAGAAATTCGATTAAAAGAGGCGGAAAAAGATATTCTTGAAGAACTTACTATCCTCGAATCTTGCCTATTTTACGATGTTCGTTCTTTTCTCACAAAAAATGGAATAGATCGTGTAACAGTTGACAATCTGGTCGGGGAAAGGTTGTTTCAAATAAAGTTAGCAGATAATTCTCTAAACGATGTGTTGGATCGATTTCAAAAAAAACACCATGAGTTGAAAAAACAGTTTTCAGAAAAATTATGTAAAAGAAGACATCAGATCGCTCAGGGAGATGACTTATCTCCTGGCGTTCTGAAAGTTGTTAAAGTACATTTGGCCGTAAAGAGACAGGTACAACCGGGGGATAAGATGGCCGGACGTCACGGAAACAAGGGTGTGATCTCCAAGATCAGCCCTATAGAAGATATGCCGTATGATCAAAATGGAAATCCTGTAGATATAGTTTTGAACCCATTGGGTGTTCCATCTAGGATGAATATCGGGCAAATCTTGGAAACACATCTAGGGATGGCTGCCCGAGGGATTGGAAACAAGATCAATCAGATGATACGGAGTAAAGAGAAAGTCAAAAATATCAAGGAGTTTATTCAACAAGCTTACGACATTGGTGTTGGAAATCATCAAAGGATAGATTTGGATGAACTCTCTGACGAAGAGACTATGGACTTAGCACATCGTCTGAAAGACGGTTTACCGATATCTACTCCAGTATTCGATGGAGCAAAAGAACATGAAATTAAAGAAATGTTGAAACTAGCAGATCTTCCACAATCGGGACAGATTACATTGTTCGATGGATGCACCGGAGAACGGTTTGAGAGGTTGGTCACCGTAGGATATATGTACATGTTGAAGTTGAACCATCTTGTAGATGACAAAATGCATGCTCGTTCGACAGGTTCTTACAGTTTGGTTACACAGCAGCCATTGGGAGGAAAAGCACAATTCGGAGGACAGAGATTCGGAGAAATGGAAGTTTGGGCTTTAGAAGCTTATGGTGCCTCCCACGCGTTACAGGAGATGTTAACCGTAAAATCAGATGATGTCAATGGAAGGACAAAGATGTATAAGAACATCGTCAACGGAGAACATAAGATGGAACCTGGTATGCCAGATTCTTTTAATGTCTTGTTAAAAGAAATCAGATCTTTAGGAATTAATATAGAGTTAGAGAAGAAACGATAGATCGGATATTGAGCGATCTTCTTCTGTATTTAACGTTAATCATGTTAAAATCAATATCAGAAGGTTTTATACCACATGAAAGAGCTACTGCATTTTTTAAAATCATACGATCGAAATGAAGAATTCGATACGATCAAGATATCTCTAGCTTCTCCCGACACGATACGGTCTTGGTCGTTTGGAGAAGTAAAAAAACCAGAGACCATCAACTATCGAACCTTTAAACCTGAAAGGGATGGCCTATTTTGTTCCAGAATATTTGGTCCGGTAAAAGATTACGAATGCCTATGCGGAAAATATAAGAGATTGAAACATCGAGGTGTGGTATGTGAAAAATGTGGAGTAGAGGTGACTCAATCCAAAGTGCGTAGAGAAAGGATGGGACATATAGAGCTAGCTTCACCGATCGCTCACATATGGTTTTTAAAATCTCTTCCATCAAGAATCGGTTTATTGCTCGATATTCCTTTAAGGGATATCGAAAGGGTTCTATATTTCGAATCTTACGTAGTTACGCAGGAAGGAACCACGGATCTTAAGGTTGGACAGATATTGACAGAAGAACAGCACTTAAAATCCTTAGAAGAGTTCGGAGATGAATTTTCAGCAGGAATGGGTGCAGAATCTATACAAGATCTGTTGAAAAATCTTCATCTAGAGTCGACATGTAAAGATTTAAGAATCGAGCTCAATCGATCTGGATCTGAAACAAAAAGAAAAAAAATTTCTAAAAGAATCAAGCTTATTGAATCATTTATCCATTCTGGAAACAAGCCAGAATGGATGATATTGAACGCACTTCCCGTGTTACCACCGGATTTACGTCCTTTAGTTCCTTTAGAAGGAGGAAGGTTCGCTACCTAAACGATCTGTACAGGAGGGTGATAAATCGAAACAACAGATTGAAGAGATTGCTCGACTTATCTGCTCCAGAAATCATCATCAGAAATGAAAAAAGGATGTTGCAGGAATCCGTGGATGCTCTGTTGGACAATGGTAGGAGAGGAAGGGCGATATCTGGATCTAATAAGAGACCTTTGAAATCTCTAGCGGATATGATCAAAGGAAAACAAGGAAGATTTCGACAGAATCTTCTCGGAAAGCGGGTAGATTACTCTGGAAGATCAGTGATAACCGTAGGACCTTATCTAAAGTTGCATCAATGTGGTCTTCCAAAAAGAATGGCGTTAGAACTATTTAAGCCGTTCATATATGGAAAGTTAGAAAGAAGAGGGTTGGCGAGCACTATCAAAGCTGCGAAAAAGATGGTAGAAAGAGAGGAATCGATCGTTTGGGACGTCTTGGATGAGGTTATTAAAAGACATCCAGTGATGCTAAACAGAGCTCCTACGTTACATCGGTTGGGTATCCAAGCTTTTGAACCCATATTGATCGAAGGAAAAGCGATTCAATTACATCCTTTGGTATGCGCTGCTTATAACGCTGATTTCGATGGTGATCAGATGGCTGTCCATGTCCCGTTGACATATGAGGCTCAGTTAGAAGCCCGTTCTCTGATGATGTCGACTAAAAACATCTTGTCACCTGCGAGTGGAGATCCCATCATCGTTCCTTCTCAAGATGTCGTATTAGGATTGTATTACATGACCAGAGATTGTATCAACGCTAAAGGAGAGGGGATGATATTATCCAGCCCAAAAGAAGCGGAGAAAGCATATAGAATTCGCGTCGCATCTTTAAATGCTAAAGTTAAGGTACGAATAGAAGAATCCATGATGGATTCGAAGATGAGCATCCGTCATTCAAAGAAGATTGTCGATACCACTATCGGAAGAGCGATATTTTGGATGATTGTTCCAAAAGGTTTATCCTACGATTTAGTTAACCGACCCCTTGATAAGAAGGCTATATCTTCAATGTTGAACACATGTTACAGGATCCTAGGTCTTGAAAAAACCGTTGAATTCGCAGATCAGATCATGTACACAGGATTTCACTACGCCGCTCGATCCGGAGCATCCGTAGGAATAGATGATATGGAGATACCAAAAAAGAAAGCTGAAATCATATCAGAAGCAGAGAAGGAAGTGGCAGAAATTCAAGAGCAGTTCCAGTCTGGTCTAGTCACCGTTGGTGAACGATACAATAAGGTTATCGACATATGGTCGGTAGCGAATGAACGGGTAGCCACCGCAATGATGGAAAATCTATCTACAGAAACAGTGATCAACAAACACCTTGAAGAAGAACAACAGACCTCTTTCAACAGTATATTCATGATGGCAGACTCTGGTGCAAGAGGATCCGCAGCGCAAATACGGCAGCTCGCAGGTATGAGAGGATTGATGGCCAAACCAGATGGATCAATCATTGAAACGCCCATCACAGCGAACTTCAGGGAGGGACTGAACGTATTACAGTATTTTATATCAACGCATGGAGCTAGAAAAGGATTAGCTGATACGGCTCTAAAAACAGCAAATTCCGGATATTTGACGAGAAGGTTGGTGGATGTTGCACAAGATCTGGTGATCACTGAAAGAGATTGTAACACTGAAGAAGGAGTTGTGATCACTTCCATGATTGATGGTGGAGGGACAAAAGAATTCTTAAGAGATAAAATATTAGGTCGAGTAACAGCAGAAGATGTTCGATTATCTTCCGAGGATGAATCGATGTTCATACCAAGAAACACGTTATTGAATGAAAAACTGTGTGAACAGATAGAGATCTACTCGATAGATTCGATAAAAGTTCGATCTGTCATCTGTTGTGAGACGAATTTCGGAGTCTGTTCCTATTGTTATGGAAGAGATCTAGCAAGAGGAAAACTGATCGATATAGGAGAAGCTGTCGGGGTGATCGCAGCACAATCTATCGGAGAACCAGGAACTCAGCTAACTATGCGGACTTTTCACATAGGAGGAGCAGCTTCAAGAGTTGCTTCCGAATCCAACGTCAGAGTTCGTAACTCCGGTACGATATCCTTAGAAAACACGAAGTTCATCCGAGATCGCGTCGATTGTCTCGTAGTGATATCTCGTCATTCAGAACTGAGGGTGATGGATAGTTTTGGAAAGATTATAGAGAATCATAAATTACCGTACGGTGCACATCTTAACAAGGATGAAGGACAGGAAGTAAAAAAGGGAGAAATTGTCGCCACCTGGGATCCTCATGCTATTCCGATAATTTCAGAAGTTTCTGGGATCGTATGTTTTCAAGATATGATAGAAGGACAATCTGTCGTACGTCAGACAGACGAATTAACAGGAATTTCCTCAACGATCGTACTGGAAACTTCTGAACGATCTTCTTCAGCGAAGGATCTAAGACCGACATTGAAGATCATGGATGAAAAACGTCAGAACGTCGTTCATTCTTCAGGTGTTCCTGCACAATATTTCTTACCAGGAAGATCAATAGTACAACTTGGTGATGGATCTTCGGTAAGTGCTGGGATGATATTGGCAAAAATTCCACAAGAATCTACTGTGACGAAGGATATCACCGGTGGTCTACCGAGGGTGGCTGATTTATTCGAAGCTAGACAACCTAAAGAACCTGCCATACTTGCCGAAATGAGCGGACGTATCTCCTTCGGAAGAGAAACAAAGGGTAAACGTAGATTGATCATAACATCATCCGACGGACAAGAAACTCATGAAGAGATGATTCCTAAATGGAGACAGTTGAACGTCTTCGAGGGAGATGTCGTATCTATAGGAGAAATAATCTCGGATGGACCAGAATCTCCTCACGATATTCTACGACTCAGAGGAGCTCATGAAGTTTCCAGATATATCACACAAGAAGTACAAGAAGTATACCGTCTGCAAGGAGTGAAGATCAACGATAAACATATCGAAGTCATAGTCCGACAAATGCTCAGAAAAGTTACCGTCATTCATTCTGGAGATTCAGATTTTTTAGAAGGGGAACAGATAGAATACACCAAGATACAGGAGAAGAATAAACAACTATCTTCGTCCGGAAAAGCTCCGATCGTTTATCGAAGAGATCTTCTAGGAATTACGAAAGCTTCTTTGACAACAGAATCTTTCGTATCCGCCGCTTCTTTTCAAGAAACTACCAGAGTCCTGACAGAAGCAGCAATCTCTGGAAGGAGAGATGATCTAAGAGGGTTAAAAGAGAACGTGATAGTCGGAAGGTTGATACCAGCGGGTACAGGATACCCATATCATAACAGAAAAAAGAAGGAGCATAAGTCCAGTTTAGATTCTTTCAAAGATTAACCGATCAGATTTCGAAAACTCTGAAAGATCCTTCGTTCATATCACCATTTTGATCAATCGATCCATCTTTGTCCTATGTATTCGATCTATTCTTCTTTGAACTTTTTCGGGATAACTGCAGATATTTTCAATCTGTTCGTAATGTAAGATAGACCTTGTATGTAGCTGTATGAATCGCATCTCCTTTTCGATCTGGTTCGAGTTTCTTTCCATCGGATCGTGGATCAAGATAGCGTTTTCCAGATCGAAATACCACGATCTACGGTTAAAATTGTTTCCTGTGATCAACTGCCAGTTCGAATCAATCCATATACCCTTGAGATGATAGCTGTGATTATCATATTTCCAATGTCGTATGATCAACTGTCGGTTGTTGACAAATCTCTGTAGGATATTTACGAAATCTCTCAAATTAATCTCGTAGAGATAAGGTAGGATGTTAATCCATCTGAAAGATCTTTTTTTTGGATCAACGTAAAAATCATTTGTCGTTTTATCTCCCACAATAATTTCTATCCTCTTTCCAAAAGTTAACAATTCTCGGATCATTTTGATCATTTCTACGGGAAGGTTAAAATATGGAGTACAAATCGTCATATATCTTTTTGTACTACCCATCAGGTTCAATATAGTTCGATTCAAATAGTTTCTCCGTCCCATCCCGATGATTGGACATACAGAGAGTTCTTCGTTGGAAGCGATATTCTTAAACTGATAATGACACTTTTTTAATCTTTTTCGAAACTGATTGGTATACCTTTTTCTAAACTTAATAAATTTATGATCGATATCATATCTTTGAACAGCTGGAGATCTTAAGATCTCTTTATCAATGAAATTCTTCATTATTTTAGCGAGATCTGCATTATGAAACATATGATATCGATCGTATCGATGTCTTTTCTCCTTATGAAAATATAAATTGCTAATACTCGCTCCGCTGTAAATAACGCTATCATCAATGATTATCCCTTTCAGATGAAAGGTACCGAATATCTCTATCATACCAACTGGTATACCGAATATACGTATCTCATGATTAGAGAAATTAAGAGAAAGTAAACGATACCAGTCCTTATTAGTCATCAACTGATTATTTGATTCTCCTATCCTATTTCTTTTAGCACGGTACCAATCTACCATGATCTTGATATCCAAATCTGGTTCTCTTTTTTTAGAAAGAGAAAGAGCTTCGAAAACTTCTTTACCTGAGTCATCTTTTTCAAAATAAAGAACTGGAATATAAATATGTTTTTTCGCAACCTTTATTTTTTCGAGGATGATCTTCCTAAAACTTCTTGCTCGATACAAAGTTATCATATCAGATGGTATTTGAGGTAACTTCTTTAAGTTTGTTAAAGATTTATGATAATTCAAATTATTTTTAATAGAAGTTAACATACAAAAATCTAAAAATTAACTATCATTTAATTTATTAGATCAAAAAAAAAATATGATCTTCTGTATATCCCAAGGCTTAATCAACCAGTCAAAAACATTAAAGATCTCTATATAAACTTGATCAAAGATCAATCTTTTATCTCTTACATAAACGTTCAAAAAGATAAAGACTATAAAGAAATTCGGTAATACCTATTAATTATTTTTATGAAAGAAATTTTATATTCTTTCGAGACAGAAACTTTATAAATCGAATATATTTGAAATATTTCTCAACTTCTAAAGGTTATCGAAAAACAATCTTTCAAATCAAACCATGTCGAACATCTTTTATAAGGCCTTCAATGAAATTCTGATCGAAATCAGAAAGATATACATGATTTAACGAGTTGAAAAATATGTAAGAGAGTTCTTACCGTTAAATTTCGGGTACAGAGAACAACAGAAACGATTCTATATTCAAAAAAAAAAGAACAATCCTACCAAAATATTCTATATATAATTTGTAAAAATCTTAACAACGAAACCTTTAACAGATTATTCTTTCGATAATTCGTACAATAAACTCAAGGAAATAAGCATCAAACTAAACTATTTTTCCATTTCCAGAAAATCACCCAACGGTTTTCCTCCCAATAAATGCATATGAAGATAACTTACTTCTTGACCTGAATTTCTATTACAATTCATGACCAATCGATATCCTGAATCATGTATTTTTTTTTCTCTTGCTATCTTAGAGCATATCAGAACCATATGACCTAACAATCTCTCATGATTCTCCGTTATATCATTTAGATTTACGATGTATATATTGGGTACGACCAAGATATGGATCGGACATTTCGGTTTGATATCCTCGAAAGCAGTTACTAGATGATCTTGGTACACTATCTTAGAACTTACTTCCTTGCATATTATTTTATGAAATATTGTTCTTTCCATCATATTTGTCCATTTTATAGATTTATTTGATGAAACGGTATATCTTTAAATAACCTAAAAAAATTTTCAGTAGTTTTCGTCGTAAAAACAGATATATCAATGTTTTTAATCGAAGAAACACAATCCGCGATATGTATTAAATTAGACGGTTTATTCATCCTTCCTCTCAATGGAACAGGAGAGAGATATGGAGAATCTGTTTCTATCATTAATCTATCCATTGGAACAAATTTTGCAGAACTTTTCACCTCATGAGAATTTTGAAAAGTCACCACCCCAGAAAAAGAGATGTACATACCTAAATCTAGAAAAATTTTTGCTTGATATTTATTTCCAGTGAAACAATGAATGATTGCTCCACATTCTTCCAATCCTTCTTCTCTTACTATCTTATAAACATCTTCGAAAGAATTTCTCATATGTATTATGATAGGTTTCTTTAATTTCTTAGCTACTTTGATATGCTTCAAAAAAGAAAACCTTTGAAAATCCATATCTTCAGAAGAACAATTTCTTTGATAATCTAATCCAGTTTCACCGATTGCAACGATATCCTTACTGTTAGAAGCTTTCAACAAAACATCAAAATTTATATTTTTATCTATCATAAGCGGATGAACACCGCACGAAAAATAGATATACTTCCGAAGATCTGAACGAATCTTAAAGTTTTTGAAATCATCCAGCTTTACCGAAACGGACAACATACATCTAACGTTGTTCTTTATCGAATCTGATACGACATCGTTAACATTATACGGAAGATTATTACCGCTCGGATAATATTGTAAATGACAATGCGAATCTGACAGAAACATAAAGTACCCTGCTTTATATGAAACAACTTCTCAAATTACAAGTTTGTATGATGATTTGTAGATCTAAATTTGTAAAAGAAACTACATTCAAATTCCTTACAAATTTTTCTAAACTTTCAACCATTGACAACAAAGTTCTTGTAGAGACAACCTTGTTGATGTACCTAATTAAATCTAATTTATCCTGATTGATACAATTAAAAACAGCATTCTTTCTATATTTTATGGAATCTAAAAGTAAAATCATTAACAATGATATCTTTTCAAAGACATCTTCCTTTCTGAGCTCCCTTAAGAATCCAACAAGATCGTTTCCATGAATTATATTCTTTGTAAACTTAAAATAAAATGATTCCCTACTGTCCCAATTTTTTTTCTTTAAGAGATTTAAAGCTTTCAAAGGAGAACCAGAATGTGATCTGGTGGCTATTCTTACGTTAATTTCTGGAAAACTGTGATTCTCATTTATCCACTTCATAACCGTTTCATCACTGGGTTCTTTCAAAGAGAAATGAAGACATTTGCTATTTAAAGAAGATAAATATGGGAGGATTTGATGACATTCTAAAAAAAAATAGGTATTTTTCTCCGAAAAATCTTCCAAAATTTTTATCAGACAATACCTCGCTTCCTTCGTCAATAATCGAATCTCCTTTATCCAAACTACTCTCTTAGAATTATAGATAGTATAATTCTGAACAATTTCACCGATCTTTCGGATATCTTCAACCTTTATAGAGTTCTCTTTTTTTAAGACATCTATCTTATAAAAATCTGGATGTATATCAGATGAAACCATTTTGCAGTTCTCACACTGATTACAAGTTGCGATATCACGACGCTTCTCACACATAATCCAACGAACCAATGCACGCACGAGAAGCTCACTTCCAACGCCAAGGTTAGAATACAACAGTATGGAAAGACATCTTTTCTTCTTCATAAGAAGCGCAACCAATCTTCTATAATCTTGATCCAACCAAGGATACCAAATCATCAAGCTTCACTCCGAAAGTGATTTCTTACAAACTTGTGCAATTTAATACGTAAATCATCTTTAACAACGTTCAAACTACGATTAGCATCAACTATCATATAATTCTTTAACTTCTTTATTGAATCTAAATATCGATGACGAACACCATGAAAGAAGTCCAGCGACCTTCTTTCAATCCTATCTGATCTCGAATACGTTCTATTACGAACCCTAGATATCCCTACCTCTGGAAAAACATCGAGATAAATGGTAAAATCTGGTCCAATCCGTCCGACCGATATTCTATGTATCTCATCGATATCTTCATCTACTACTCCACTCTTTCCTCCTTGATAAGCATATGATGAAAGAAAACACCTATCTCCAATAACCCACTTTCCACACCTCAGATATGGTGATATCACATTTTTTAGCAGTTGTATACGAGCAGCATAAAACATAAATAATTCTGTTTTAATTGAAATCTTTTCTATGTGTCTTCTCTTCATCAAATTTCGGATCTCTTCTGAAATCGGTGTTCCTCCAGGTTCTCTAACAGTTGAAACATTTGAAATACCTTCTTGGATCAATATCTCTTTGATGACTTCCACCATCGTCGTCTTACCAGACCCTTCTAAACCTTCTACAGCAATATAACGACCGAAATTATGACCATTATCCATAAATTCAATAACTTTTCATTTTAAAATAAAAAATTGAAATTTAAACTATCTAATATGCCGTTGTTCAAAACGATTCATCTGTTTTCAGAAAATTAAAATCGGTATACAAACGATAACACCACTATATCCTAAAGATCAACGATAAACACTATAAAATTTGATTTTATCAAAAATTCATTTGAATATTAACATTATTTGAACAGTTCAATTTAATATAAACAGAGATACATCAGAGTTTGAGGAAAAATTTTTCAAAGATTCGAAAATAACCGATTATCTTATAAAATTATTGGAACAAGAAAATCAAATAAATCTCTGGATTTTTTTTTCCATATCGTTCTTTTTCGATCATGTGATAAAATTCTATTTATCGTAAAAATCGGCATTAAAGAGTTGGAGATGAAGATCTCTTCACTTGAAAGAAATTCTTTTAAGGAATCGTTCGTATATACGATACGATATCTAGTACTCTTTAGAATGTCAATTATTCTCCCTCGTGTTATCCCTTCTACTCCAGAATAAAATAGGTCGGGAGTGCAAACCCTATCCATTGTTCGAAAAAAAATATTTGACGCACAACATCCCACCAAGTTTCCTTCTGTATCTAAAACGATGCATTCATCAAACTCATAAGAAACGGATTCTCTCTTTATCAACACTTGCTCCAACCTATTCAAATGCTTAATCCTGGACAACCTATGATTCCTACTGATCCGAAAAGTACTAAAGGTTAGATCTATTCCGTTTTTCCTTTTTTTATGGTAATCTTCCGGATATTCCGTCAAAGATATGATCAAGTTAGGAAAAGGTAAACAAGTTTTCCAATATCCCCTTTTGCACTCCCCTCTACTAATGATAACCTTGATAACCGCAAGATCATCCTCATTGTAGGATGCTGCATTGAATATCCCTTTTTTTACATTCTTCCAATTCACTCCATCGATAAACAAGAGATCAGAAGAAATTCGCAATCTCTTCAAATGATCGTCGATAAATAGCGGCTCCCTATTCTTTACCATAATTGTCGTAAAGAAACCATCTCCGAAATGTATAGATCGATCATCAATGGATAAGAGATGACTTTTCTTTCCATTAATCCAATGTATTGACATATTCAAGAATAATGTTTTTATAGCTCGACATCATTCGATGAATTAAAAAATAATCATCAAATGACGATCTATAAAGCTGTTAAATCCGATAATCTACAAGCACAGTGTTAAAAAATCTCTACGATTCAATGATCTTTCTCTAAAAATCCTTTTAGACTTTTGCCTTGCGTTCTAACTCTTTTTGAATATACTGTATAGCAAACTGAACCGTTGTAATCTTTTCAGCTTCTTCATCTGGTATCTCAACACCAAACTCCTCTTCCAACGCCATGACTAATTCGACAGTATCTAAGGAATCAGCTCCGAGATCTTCTACGAAAGAAGAATCATCTAGTATGTTCTCCTGTTTTACCCCCAACTGATCTGATATTATTTTTTTGATTTTTTTTTCAATGGTAACGTTCATGATATTTTCCTGTATATTTTTTTACAAATGATGATAACGAACTGTAATAATAATCGACTTCTCCAATTAGATCATTGTAATTCCACCATTAACATGTATCGTTTCTCCAGTAATATAAGAAGCATAATCGGACGCTAAAAATAATACAACACTCGCAACTTCATCGGATGTACCGAAACGTTTCATAGGAATATAGGAAAGTATTTCCTTTTTTCTATTTTCGTTCAGATTTTTTGTCATTCCAGCATTAATAAAACCAGGAGAAACTACGTTAACTGTGATTCCATATTTAGCAACCTCCATGGCGAGGGATTTACTGAAACCAATCAGTCCAGATTTAGAAGAAGAATAATTAGTTTGACCAATATTGCCTCTAAAACCGACCACAGATCCGATTGATATGATCCTACCGTATTTCTTTTTGATCATCGATCTTATTATTGTTTTAATGATATTGAATATCGAAACTAAATTAACATGGATGACATCTTCCCAATCTTTTCTCGACATTCTGACCAATAAGTTATCCCTCACTATTCCAACGTTGTTGACCAAGATATCTATTCCTCCAAAATCTTTTTTGATTTTGTCGAAACAATTTAGAACAGATTTTTCATCCTGAACATCCATGACATATCCTTTTCCGCCGTTTTTAACATAATCATCTATTTTCTTTGCGCCGATACTATTCGTTGAAGTACCAACCACTGTAGCTCCACTTCTCATCAATAACTTGGATATTGCTACACCGATTCCTCTACTAGCCCCTGTAACCAAAGCTAGTTTTCCATAAAGATTCATGTTACCCACCTTTTATTTTAATTAAAGAAGACCTTATAGAATCTATATCATTTACAGCAAACGAATCACATCTTTTTCCAAGAATTCTTCGATTCAACTTGGTTAAAACTGATCCGGGACCAATTTCTAAGAAACAAATGTAACCTTTTTCGCTAATTAAATCGATTGTTTTTTTCCATTTTACGGGACTATACATTTGCTTAATCAAGGATTCTTTAATTTTATTAGGAGAGTATTCGATCGTTGCATCGACGTTATTAACTACCGCGATCTTAGGTATCTTAAAACCTACTTTCTCTATAATTTTTTTGAATTTTTGCGCTGCAGGTTTCATAAGTGCACAATGAGATGGAACTCCGATTGAAAGTTTTTGCACCAACTTAGCTCCATATTTTTTACATAAATCTGCTACTTTTCTGACACATTCTGTTTGACCAGATACAACAACTTGCCTATCCGAATTAAAACTAGCGATTGAGACTGTTTTTGTATAACTTTTACTAATTTCTTCACATAATCGAGATACCTTTCTTACGTTCAATCCGATGACAGCGTACATTTCTCCATTTGTATAACGGACAGATTCTTCCATCAACTTACCACGTAATTCTACCAATCGAACTGCAGTTTTAAAATCAATTACCTCTGAACTAACTAAAGCAGAGTATTCTCCAAGACTATGTCCAGCCATAATCCCCGGCATTCCACCTCCTATCTTTTTCCAAACCCTCAAAATAGCAATAGAAGAAGATAGGATAGCAGGCTGAACGATGCTAGTCTTCTCCAATTTTCCTACAATTCTTTTTTGCGTTGTTTTCCATAGGTCATATCCTAAAATGTTAGAAGATTCCCAAAAAGTTTCTTGAACCTCTGGATATCTTTTTGAAAGTTCAGATAGCATGCCAACCGATTGCGATCCTTGTCCCGGAAATATCATACAAAAACGAATCATATCTGGATTGCTTAAAAAATTATTAATGCTGATCCCCATACAAATCCTCCTCCAAATGATTCCAACAATACTTTATGTCCTCTCTTAATTCTTCCATCTCTAATGGCCTGATCTAAAGCAGTTGGAACAGAAGCTGCCGAAGTATTTCCATAGCGATCTAACGTAATAATTATTTTTTTCATAGATATTTTTAACTTCTTGGAGATGGCTTGAATGATTCTCAAATTAGATTGATGTGGTACTAACCAATCTAATAGACCTCTATCCAGACTATTTACTTTCAGAGTCTTTTCTAAAATTTCCGTCAATTTATTTACAGCAACTCTAAACACCTCGTTACCATGCATTTTTATATACGAAGGAGAGACTTCTTTATCAAACTCTTGTTTTTTGAGCTTCAACAAATTTTCGAAGGTTCCGTCAGAATATAGATGAGTAGATAATATTCCTGGATTCTTTGAATCTACGACAACTATCGCTCCAGCTCCGTCTCCAAACAGAATCATAGTATTCCTATCTTTTGGATCCAAAAATTTTGATAATACATCAGAACCGATAATCAACGCTGTTTTAATCGTTCCATTCTTGATGTACTGATCGCATATACTTAAAGCATATGAGAATCCAGCACAAGCTGCCGCAACATCAAAAGCAACACATTGTTTTATTCCTAACATCTTCTGAATACGACAAGCAGCGCTTGGAAAAGCATAAGAAGAAGACGTAGTAGCTACGATAATTAAGTCAACCTTATCGACTTCTATGTTAGCCATTTCTAACGCTTTCTTTGCAGCTTCAGCTCCCATCACACAAACGTTTTCTTGATAATCAGCCATTCTCCTCTCTTTGATCCCGGTCCTTGAAATTATCCAATCGTCTGTAGTATCAAACATTATTTCTAAATCCGTATTTTTTATGATCTTTTTTGGAAAATAACTTCCAGTTCCTAATATTTTTGTATACATTTTAGTCTATTTTCTTTGTAAAATGTCGAATCAAATATCATAAGTTAAACGCTAACAATCACAATCTATATTACATATTCGTCTCATACTGAAGACTAGCATGATAAAGATTACTTTCGACGAATTTTTAACGGATGCTCAAATTTGATACATATCCTTTAATAAGGGTTTAATATTCTGAAAAGTTCACAAACTTTCTTTATAAAAAGAAATTACATGATGTTACAAATGTCTTAAAATTCTATTACATCTTCTCTTAATATATAATAGATATCTCCATTAAACATAGATAAAGTTCTCTCTACATTGAGAAAAGTATTTAAATAAAAAAGACTGTTACTCTTTTAAAAGAATTGATCACTTTGAAAAAAATGAACGGAAGGAACCCTGAAAATATTCGAGAAGTTTCAAAAACTAGATGAACCTTAAAAATCATCATCTTGGTTAAACAACCTACACTTTCGTTAAGAAATCTTTAATTAGAGGAAAGTGAACAACTTTTTAAAATAAATTTCGATTTTAAATAAAGAGAAAAATAAAATTAAAGTATTTTCTTTCCTTTATAAAAACCTTCTGTTGTCATATGATGACGAATATGGGTTTTTTTCGTAGTTTTATCGATTGATAATATTGGAACCTTTATCGAACTGTGAGAACGACGCATGTCCCTCTTAGATCTGGTTTTTCTATTCTGTTGCACAGCCATTTCAATTTACCAACAAAGATTATATGGGAACCATAACTCTCTCGTGATTATCGCATAAATGATAGAAATAATCAAGATATCTACGATAGACAAGCGAACCTTACAAAAATATTCTAATAATAATACAATATATCTACCCTTCGTTGGTTCATATTTAACATCTGAAGTCGGCCACATACAAATAATTGAACTATCAGGAATTGTTAGAAATTAAAGCTACGAAAATCTCGAAAGAATTTATTAACATCAATTATTTGATTCAAAAGTAGTATGAGATTGAAGATGTAATTCAAACGTTCTGTACCAACTATTTATCAGGTAAATGATTCTTAAATCATACAACACAAGCGTTCTTACTTTCGATCGTTCTCCCTGATCCACATTAAACATTGTTCTAGATTCTTATCTATCGGGGATAAAAAAGTTAGATCCACCAGGTTTTTGGGATGGTTTATAGTGATCGAACGAGCATGCAAAAACAATCTTTTCAGACCAGATTTCTTCAGAAGTTTATCTAATTCTCGGTTTCCGTACCTTTTATCCAATACAATCGGATGGTTAACATATTTTGCGTGCAATCTGATCTGATGATTTCTTCCAGTGGTTGGAGTTGCCACCATCAGCGTAAAAGATGAAAATCTTTCTTTAACCGTAAAAAGAGTTTCTGATTTTTCATCATATTTTGAAGATTCTCCTATTCTCCTTCTTTTTATCTTTTTTTTTGATAATGTACATGATATTCTATCAACTTCGTCCGGCCAGATTCCATGAGCCAAAAAGATGTATCTTTTGATAACTGTTTTAAGTCGAAATTGATTTTGTATGGTTCGAAGAGAAGTTATAGATCTCGCTAATAATAGAATTCCAGAAGTCTCCTTATCTATTCGATGAATTAACTCTAAATAATTTCCGTCACGAAAAACTTGCCTTAAGATCTCTATAATTCCAAAGGTAGACTTGCTTCCTGAATGAACGGGAATTCCAGAAGGTTTATCTAGTACTAAGATTTCAGAATCTTCGTAAATTACTCTTTTTTTGATCCAATAAAATTTACTCTTCTGCGGTAAATATTGTATATCTTTACGATAAGGAAAAGAAATCGGTATCTTGATGATATCTTTCGTTTCAACTTTATATTTTGGATCAATTTTACGATCGTTTATCTTTATTTTTCCTATCCGAATAAATCGATAAATTAAACTTTTTGGAACGTTCTTAAATGTTCTAAATAGAAAATTGTCGATTCTTTGATGCCAAAAGTTCTTATCAACAAAAATTAGATTGAATTTCATTATATTTTTGTAGTTTTTCGAATATAATTTTATAAAATTTCTTTATTTATAATTTCGTTGAAATAATCAACAAATTTAATTTAAAAATTTATGTTTCATTTAAAATATATAGAAAAGATAGTTTAAAACAACAAAGATTTTAAAAAATCGAATCAAGTTCATATTTATTTGA
This sequence comes from Candidatus Riesia pediculischaeffi, assembly GCF_002073895.1. Taxonomy (GTDB): domain Bacteria; phylum Pseudomonadota; class Gammaproteobacteria; order Enterobacterales; family Enterobacteriaceae; genus Riesia; species Riesia pediculischaeffi. The sequence goes on from NZ_CP012839.1 coordinate 180,855, forward strand.
ATCCACAGAGATAAAGAATTTAAGTTAGACCGTTGATATTATCAATCAACATCACTGTGTCAAATAAAATTCATACGAAAATTAATACTTTACACAATATAATCATTATTATTTCTAAATACTTCTACCACTTTTGACCAAACTGGTACAACAAAAACAGAAATAATCAACAGTTTGTGAATTTTTAAAAGAGTTTGATCATGAAAAGAATGTTAATCAACGCTTCTCAGAAGGAAGAACTTCGTGTTGCTATTGTAGATGGTCAGCGTCTTTACGATTTAAATATAGAAACCATTAGACGAGAAAAAAAAAAATCAAATATATATAAAGGAAAAGTAATTCGACTGGAACCAAGTTTAGGAGCAGCGTTTATAGATTATGGATCAATGAGACATGGTTTCTTACCGATTAAAGAAATCGCTAAAGAATACTTCTTAAATCAATGCCGTGGAAACCCTAGATTGAACATAAGAGATATTTTGAAAGAAGGACAAGAAATTATTATTCAAATCAGCAAAGAAGAGAGAGGACATAAGGGTGCATCTCTAACAACTTTCATTAGTTTAGCAGGATGTTATCTGGTATTAATGCCGAACAATCCGAAAGCTGGTGGAATATCTAGAAGAATAGAAGGTGAAGATAGAGCAGAGATCAAAGAAATTATACCCTTACTTAATGTTCCAAATGGAATGGGTTTGATCGTCCGAACAGCTGGTTTGGGAAAATCAACCGAAGTTTTGCAAAAAGATCTTCAATATCGACTAAATCATTGGGAAGCAATTAAAAAAGCTTCCTTGAATAAAAATGCTCCGTTTTTAATTCATCAGGAGAGTAACGTCATAATTAGGGCTATTCGAGATCATCTTCATCCGGACGTACAAGAAATTATTATAGACGAGTTTGAAACTGTAGAAATGGTTAAAAACCATATTGAATCAATTGGAAGAAAAGAGTTTTCAAACAAAATAAAACATTACAGCGGAAAAATACCGATATTTAGTCATTATCAGATCGAATCTCAAATTGAATCAGCTTTTCAAAGGGAAGTTCGTCTGCCATCTGGAGGATCTATAATGATAGATACCACGGAAGCTTTAACTGCGATCGATGTAAACTCTTCACGATCAACAAAGGGGACAGATATTGAAGAAACCGCATTCAATACTAATTTAGAAGCAGTAGAAGAAATTGCGAGACAATTAAGATTACGTGATCTTGGTGGGTTAATAGTGATTGATTTCATTGATATGTCAATTCAAACCCATCAGAGAGAGATAGAAAACAAGATTCGAGAAGCTGTTCGTAAAGACCGAGCGAAAGTACGATGTTCTAGAATATCTAAATTTGGATTATTAGAGATGTCCAGACAAAGATTAACCTCCTCACTATGTGAATCAAGTCATTATATTTGTCCACGTTGCAATGGGTCCGGGACTATCAGAGATGATGAATCTTTATCCTTATCTATCTTGAGAATTATTGAAGAAGAAGTCTTTAAAGATAACACGCATGAGGTACACGCTATCGTTCCTATTCAGATTGCCTCTTATATATTGAACAAGAAGAGAAACTTTATAAATGATATTGAACGTAAGAAGGATGATATCAAAATTATTATAGTTCCGAACAACCGTATACAATCACCTCAATTTAATATCATTAGAATTCGTAAAGGAGAAAGAGTATATTCTACTAATTATTATCTTGCGAAGTACAACAACTTTGGAAATAATTACCTCTCTTCTGTTCATTCTAATCAAGCAAGGAGAACATACGTCAACAAATCTTCCATGTTTTCAAACGATCCTTACAAAACAAAATTTAAAAAGATACGAAAGCCTAACATTTTTGAAGATACGGAAAATAGACTGGAGAATATCACTTTCAAAAGTTTCCTAAAAAATTGTCACCAAAATTGGAATAATTTGATTCTTTACTATAAAAAATTGTATCAATCTCTGTTAAAAAAAATCGAACAAAAGTTAAAAAACAGGGAAGATACGGAAAAAAAAGTCGACAACAAGATCATATGAGGATTTCATGTCAACTTACCGATAGATAAAAAAATGAACTTACGATTTACATGAAATAGATGTTTACATTGATAATGCATCTAAAATCGCTCTCTTTCGGTATTTAAAAATTATCTCTTCTGTTTAAATTATGAAAATGTATAGAAAAATTATTTTTCATTGAACTTCCATAATATTTTTCGATAATTCATTTAAACATCATCTAATGTAACAAAATAAATAACAATCTCCGTATATCATTATGAAATAAAAAGCTTATCTAAAATTTTAAAAAAACATAACAACTAAGATATATACGAAAATCTATAAAATCCTTCTATCAATATGCGATAGATTAAACGATATATAAAAATCTATTTCAAAATCATTCATTGTAGGCATACCTATTAAACTAACTTTCTGAGAAATTCAAAATATTAAATACGACGATTTAAATAAAGTTATAAATTCTATAAAGGATATTAGTTTTCAATGAACTTCACATTACTACTTTACTATTTTAAAATTTAACCAATCAAATTAAAAATATACACGATTTTTAAAAAAAATAATTTAAATCTTGTGATAGACATCATTTTTTTGATCATTTTAAACTAAATATGAACAACCATATCGAACAAACTTATTCATAAAATAATTAAATATCATAGTTTTCAAAATCGACATCTAAGTGTTATCATCTAATCGTATTTTTTAATTTTTCGAAATCAATTACAGCAGCATATCTTTAGAAATATGAAACTTGTTCTTAAATTTTTCAGCTCTACTTCCAGAGATTAGAGTTCTCTGTTTTCCCGTATAAAAAGAGTGACATTTATTGCAAACATCTAAATTAATATTGGAACGTATGACAGAATAAAAAGATATCTTATTTCCACAAGAACAATTTGCAGATATTTTGTAGCATTTAGGATGGATTTTCTTTTTCATTTTATAGTATATCTCTCACTGTTCTGCATTGATAACGCACCAATGTTACCATTTTTTTTTAAATATTCAAAATATATCCTATTCGGTATTTTAATCAGATAGGACAAAAATAAATCAGAAAAATTATGATAAAATCGATATGATTACTATTATTCAAGTAGTTTTTTATAAAGAAGTCACTTTTCCACTCGAATATATTTTACCAAACGGTATGTTTCTACCGAAGAAAGGTTGTCGAGTGTTAGTTCCAATCAAGAAAAGAAAGGTGATAGGTATTGTATGGTCTTGTAAAAAAAAAAATACGGTACGCTATAATAAATTGAAATCAATCTACAAAATATTAGATAATGAACCTTTATTTTCGAAAGATATGTGGAAATTGTTGTGTTTGGCCTCTCAATATTATCATCATCCCATAGGATCAGTTTTATTTAACGCTTTACCTAACATATTAAGAAGAGAGAAATCGTTTCCGGTAAAAATATTCTCTTATTGGAAGATTACTGATAGCGGTATGATCTTTGAATCAAATCGTTTAAAAAGATACCCGCAACAAAAAAGAGCTCTAACAATACTTCAATCTAAAATTGCGATAAGTTCAGATGAAGTAAAAAAACTTTCTATCAATATCTATTCTCTAAAATCTTTAAAAAAAAAAAAATTAGTTCAACTTTCTAAAAGTTCAAATAATGAAGTATTTTGGAGGAATAATATTGAGGTGTCTGAAAAAAAACCGAAGTTAAATTTAGAACAGTCTGAAATCGTCAAAAAAATTACTTCAGATAAAATGCTTGTTCCTTGGTTACTAGTAGGAATCACAGGATCCGGAAAAACGGAAGTATATCTTAGAATAATAGAAAATATATTAATTTCCGGAAAACAAACCCTCATGTTAGTTCCAGAAATTAGCTTAACTCCTCAAACCACAAGAAGATTTTACGAAAGATTCAATGTTCCGATCGAAGTACTGCATTCTTCTTTAAACAATCGTGAAAAATTCTTTATTTGGGAACGATCTAAAAACGGGGAAAATGCAATTATCATCGGAACAAGATCGGCATTATTTACCAACTTTAAAAATCTTGGTCTTATAATAGTAGATGAAGAACATGACAGTTCATACAAGCAACAACATGGATGGTGCTATCACGCAAGAAATATGGCAATCTGGAGAGCTAAACAAGAAAACATTCCCATTATTATGGGTACAGCAACACCATCTTTAGAAAGCTTATTTAACGTAGAAATAGGGAAATATAGAAGAATAGATTTAACGAGAAGACCTGAAGGTTATTTACCATCACATCATATTTTTGATCTTAAGGGAAGACCATCGACATGCAATTTATCTAGATCATTAATTCACAGTATCAAAAATCAAGTTTCTCAAAACAATCAAGTAATGTTATTCTTGAACAGAAGAGGATATTCTCCAGTACTTATTTGTCACAAATGTGGATTGGTCTCGGAATGTCTAAGATGTGAACACTATTATACATTGCATAAAAATCAGAAAAAGATAGAGTGTCATTATTGTAACCAGAGCTTTCCAATTCCGATACAATGTAGCAAATGTAGTTCTACTGACCTCATTTCATTAGGATTCGGTACTGAAAAATTAGAAGAAAGGATACGTCAAATCTTTCCAAACATACCTGTTGTACGCATTGATAAAGATACGGTAAAAAACACATATCTTCTTAAGGAGAAATTATCTTTGATAAATACCAAGGAAGCAAAAATTCTAATCGGTACACAAATGTTAGCTAAAGGTCATCATTTTTCAAACGTCACTTTGGTAGCTCTGATAGATATTGACGGTGTATTTTTTTCCAATGATTATAGAGCTTCAGAAAAATTCGCTCAACTTTTCACACAAGTATCTGGAAGAGCTGGGAGATCTCTAAAAAAAGGAAAAGTGATATTACAGACACACCATCCGAATCATCCAGTTCTATCATCTCTTATTAAGAAAGGATACATTGAATTTGCGTTAGAAATTCTAAAAGAGAGAAAAGAATCTCTTTTACCACCATATAGCAGCCATATAATAATTCGTTCAAGAGATAGAAATGGATCGAACTCCTTAAATTTCTTGACGGAAGTTAGAAAAATCATTCTGAAACACATGGACAATACGAATTTATATCTCAGTAATCCTATACCTTCCACGATACCGAAAAAAAAAGGTTTTTTTCGATGGTTTCTTCTCATTCAACATAGCTCTAAAATTTTTTTAAATATTATGTTATCTAAAATGATCAAAAAAATTCAAAATATTCCAGAGGGGAAAAACGTTCGTTGGAATATAGATGTAGATCCTATTGAACACTGAAGTTTTAAAAAAGCCAGACCCCCTCAATAAAAGAACGAGTATCCATAATGACATTCATTTGGAAAAATTTTCCCATTATTTTATAATTTCATTGTTTTAACATTTCATACAACCTTTCAAGATATCTTTAAAAATCATCGAAATTTTACTGATCTTGTCTCTAAATTATACGATCCCTAGCAAAATGAATAATTTTTCATCGTTAGCATATATCAACATGATATGGATCAGAAAACATTTGAAACAAGTACATCGCACCACATAATACTATCTTTATAAAAATCAATATAAAAAGATCTTGAAATATGTTTTATAAACATTAAAAATGTTGTAGTTGAAAAAAATCCATCCTAGATTTATTATGCCATTTCAATATGGGTTAAAATTATTGAAACAATACTTTATTATTATAATTATTGTATAGGATCAAGTTTATGACCACAATTATTAGTGTTCGTCGAAACAAACATGTTGTCATCGGAGGAGATGGTCAAGCTACCATGGGAAACACAATAATCAAAGGTAACGTTAAAAAAATACGACGTCTCTACCAGGAAAGAGTTATTGCTGGATTCGCCGGTGGAACTGCTGACGCTTTCTCTTTGTTTGATCTGTTCGAAAAGAAATTAGAGATCTGTCAGGGACATCTAGTGAAAGCTGCAGTTGAATTGACCAAAGAATGGAGAACAGATCGTATGTTAAGAAGATTAGAAGCAATTTTAGCGGTTGCAGATCATGCTAATTCGCTTATTATCACTGGAAACGGTGATGTAATTCAACCAGAGAACAGTTTAATCGCAATCGGTTCGGGAGGTCCATATGGAAAAGCAGCAGCTCAAGCCATGTTAGAAAATACCAAAATGAGCGCAAGAGATATTACAGAGAAAGCATTAAGTATTGCAAGTGAAATCTGCATATATACGAATCATAACTTTAACTTTGAAGAACTTTCTTCAAAATTGTGAGGATCAAAGATATGTCTGAAATGACGCCTCGAGAAATTGTAAGTGAATTAGACAATTATATTATTGGACAAGAGAAAGCGAAACGCTCTGTTGCTATTGCATTACGTAATCGTTGGCGTCGAATGCAAATACATGAGAATCTTCGTCAGGAAATCACTCCTAAGAACATACTCATGATAGGTCCTACAGGGGTTGGAAAGACCGAAATCGCTCGTAGATTAGCTAAATTAGCTAAAGCACCTTTCATTAAAGTAGAAGCAACAAAATTTACAGAAGTCGGTTACGTTGGAAAAGAAGTAGATTCTATCATTCGAGATCTAACAGATGCTGCGGTAAAAATGATTCACTTACAGTCGATAAAAAAGAATAAAACTCGCGCAGAAGGGATAGCAGAAGAAAAAATATTAGATATCTTAGTATCTTCTATTTTGAGAAATAGCAACGAATGGAACGAAAAAAAAGAAAAAGATTTTAAAGATATCATCAGAAAATCTACAAGAAAAAAATTAAGAAAAGGTGAATTAGATGATCAAGAAATAGAGATAGAAGTATCTACATCTCCTCCTATGGGTATTGAAATTATGGCGCCACCTGGCATGGAAGAAATGACAAGTCAATTACAATCGATGTTTCAAAACCTTGCTGGACAAAAGCAGAAATCAAAGAGAATGAGAGTAAAGGAAGCAATTAAAGTTTTAAAAGAAGAAGCTGCAAGGTTGGTTAATCCGGAAGAATTAAAACAGAAAGCCATAGATACCGTAGAACAAAACGGAATAGTATTTATCGACGAAATAGATAAGATTTGTAGAAAAGGACACTACACTAACTCAGATGTATCAAGAGAAGGAGTACAAAGAGATCTTCTCCCTCTAGTAGAGGGTTGCACAGTTTCTACTAAACATGGAATGGTTAAAACGGATCATATCTTATTTATCGCTTCTGGGGCTTTTCAGGTTTCTAGTCCATCTGATTTAATACCGGAGCTTCAAGGAAGATTACCAATTAGAGTTGAACTACAAGCTTTAACGGCAAATGATTTTAAAAGAATTCTCACCGAACCGAATGCTTCATTAACCATGCAGTACAAAGAATTGATGTTGACAGAAGGTTTAAACATCGAGTTTACCCAAGATGGGATCAGCAGGATCGCTGAAATCGCTTGGCAAGTAAATGAAAAAACAGAAAATATTGGATCTAGAAGATTACATACGATTCTTGAAAGGTTAATGGAAGATCTATCGTTTTCTGCTGATGAAAGAAGTGGGGAAACCATCATAATTGATTCGAACTATGTTTCTTCTCATCTTGATGAACTAGTTTCAGATGAAGATTTGAGCAGATTTATTTTATGAGAACTTTATAAAATGAAAGATGATCTTATTGACGATGCAAAAAAATAATCAAAATTAGCTCGTACAATTAAAAGATTAGATTCTGATTCGACGATTGTTATCATCTCGATAAAGTTACAAAGCAAACGGTCTCATACGAATATATTGCACATTGAAACATGTTCAGATATCTTGTATAAGATGAGATGGTGTTCCTAGTTTGTTAATTTGAACGTTGGATAGTTTTTTACATCTGAATCTTATAAGAGGATCTCTTGAAACTATCTTCAAATGAACAGATTTTTTAAAAACTACAAATCGACGATATTCTATAGATTGCGAGATGAACAAAATCAAAAAGTATATTTTAGCCTTAGATCAAGGAACTACTTCTTCAAGAAGCGCGTTATTCGATCATGAGGTCAACTTGTTATCTCTTGCAAAACGTTCGCTATCTCAGATTTGTCCAGAAAAAGGGTGGGTAGAAAACGATCCCGAAGAAATATGGAGCACACAATATGAAACTATCCTCGAGGTTATTAGAGATGTTCAAATACAGTTCGATCAGATAGTAGGAATCGGAATCTCCAACCAAAGGGAAACAACCATCGTTTGGGATAAAAAAACTGGAAAGCCTATTTATAATGCGATATCATGGTCATGTCGTAGAACAGAGGAGTTCTGCAAACAGTTGAAGGAAGAAGAAAAAGAGTTAACCATTTATATTAGGAACAACACGGGATTAAAAGTCAACCCGTATTTTTCTGGTACAAAGTTGCGATGGATATTGGATAACGTTGAAAAAGCACGAGAAAGAGCAGAAATTGGAGAGTTGTTGTTTGGAACGGTAGATTCTTGGTTGATCTGGAGGATGACAAATGGAGCATTACACGTTACAGATTATACCAATGCTTCTAGGACTATGCTATTTAATATTCGTCGGTTAAGTTGGGATCAAAGGATAATAAATGTATTGAAAATTCCAAAAATCATCTTACCGAGGGTTTGCTCTTCTTCCAAGATATTCGCAAAAGTTATCTTTTCTAATCTTCAAAGAACAAAAATACCTATATCTAGCGTGATGGGCGATCAACAGTCTTCTCTGTATGGACAGTTATGTTTTTCATTCGGAGAAACAAAAAGTACCTATGGAACTGGATGTTTTTCTCTGATGAACATTGAAAAAAGATTTTTGATTTCAAAGAATGAACTATTAACAACAATTTCATGCGGACCAAAAGGAGAATTTCAATATGCGTTAGAAGGTCCTATACCTTTCGGAGGAGCTTCTATTCAATGGTTAAAGGATCAAATAAAAATTATTCATTCTTTAGACGACCAATCTATATGGTCAAATATGGTAGATAGTAGCGAAGGTGTATATTTCATTCCAGATTCATCGTTCGATTTTGATTCAGAGGATTGGAATCCATTTCTAAAAGGGGCCATAATTGGAATCACAAGGGATTCCAATAGATTTCATATCATCCGAGCAATATTAGAGTCCATCACCTTTCAAAATATGGATATTTTAGAATGCATGAAGAAAGATATAGGTCGAAATGATGTATATAGAGAGTTAAAAGTAGACGGTAATGCTTCCTGTAATGATATTATGATGCAATTTCAATCAAATATATTAGGAATACCGGTCAAACGTCCAGCAGTTAAAGAGAGATCCATTTTAGGAACGGCATTATTAGCTGGAATTACAGTGGGTTTCTGGAAGGATGTGCAAGAGGTCCAATGTAAGATCAACGAACACAAGATCTTTTTTCCTGAGATGACTTCAAAAGAAGGATATATGAAATATTTAGGATGGAAAAGAATCTATTCTATCTTATCAAATTTAAGAAAATCAGTTCCTAAAGTAGAAAACTAACCACGAATACAGATATATAATAGGAATGAAAAATAATAAAAATATGTTTGCGACAGATAATCATTTTATACAGAACGAAAGTACAAATTCACAACATCCATCCAAATTATTGTCGTAAAAATAGAATGAATCAGAATATGAAAATTATTTCGAAAGAAGTTGACATGAAAAAATGGTCGATTGGAAAAGTGATCGAAAATCGATCCTGGAATAATCTATTGTTTTCATTAAAGATACGAGCAAATATCGACGCATTTACGGCAGGTCAATTTACGAAATTAGCTTTATTTTTTGGAAAAAATTTCATCCAGAAACCATATTCATACGTTAATCCTCCCGCTTCAAAAGATCTTGAGTTTTATATAGTGAATACAAAATCAACTGGATTAAGCGCAAAACTGTCAAATTTAAAAGATGGGGATTTAATATATGTTGAAAAAAGATCGATGGGAAATTTAACATTGAAAGAAGTTCCAGAATGTAAAATTCTCTGGATGTTGTCTACAGGAACTGCAGTGGGTCCTTTTTTATCCATTTTACAATCTACTATCGGATTAGAAAGATTTAAAAAGATTATATTAGTTCATTCTGTACGTTATGAGGAAGATTTAAACTATTTATCCTTGATGAGAAATCTGGAGAAAAGAAGTGCCGGTAGACTAATGGTGAGAACTGTAGTAAGTAGAGAAAAAGTAAAACATTCGTTATATGGAAGAATACCGTATCTGATAAAGAATGGAAATCTAGAAGATTCGACGGAAACAAAAATTCATCAGAAAGATAGTCATATTATGATTTGTGGAAATCCAGAAATGATACGAGATACGATAGAAATATTAGAAAAAGAAAAGGGAATTAAGCGATATTCTACTGATAAGAAAAGGAACATCACTTTTGAACGATACTGGTGATTTTAAAAATAAGATGGGTTGATACAAATCGTATTACAGAGAAAAGTAGAGTTCTCGACTCAATCATTACAACTACCGAAAAGATTTTGGTATAATTTATCATACTTCGGTGTTCCTTATGACCAACGGAAAAATGAAAAAAAAAATTATAATTGGAAACTGGAAATTAAACGGAAGTCTCAACATGATTGAAAACTTCTTTAAAAACCTAAGGATAGAGATGTTTCAATCGAGTGCACTTGACTTTGTGATTGCCCCTCCGTTCCCATATCTGATGAACGTCGGAAGGATGATAAGAAGATATCATAATGTGTTTCTTGGAGCACAGAACGTAGATTTACATCTGATTGGAGCATATACTGGAGAAATATCATCCCTCATTTTGAAGGATGTCGGAGTAAAATACACTATTGTAGGACATTCCGAAAGGAGGATGTATCATCTTGAAAAAGATGCGGAAATTGCAAAAAAGTTTCTCTTATTACAAAAAGAAGGTATAATACCGATATTATGTGTTGGAGAATCTTTGTCAGAAAAAAGATCGGGAAATACTGAATCAATTCTTATGAAACAGATTCGTCCAATCATCGAGATGATCAGAAATACAGATTTTTTGAAAATTATGATCGCCTATGAACCGGTTTGGTCTATTGGAACTGGAAATTCGGAAGACCCTAGTTCCGTTCAGAAAACCGCAGAGTTTATCAAAGGATACATATTAGATAACTTAGACATCAGAAGAGAGTTTTTGTTCATACATTACGGAGGATCAGTAAACAGTAAAAATTTTCAAGAATTTATAGAAAAACCTGACATAGATGGTCTTTTGATAGGAAAATGTTCTATAGAATACAGATCGATCTCTGAAATTTTTAGTAAGATCAAGTAATCTAAGAATAAATCGTTGTGATCTCCGTGATCCTTTCGCGTAAATAACGGCGAATTTTCGCGTTCAGTCATCGTAATGTGGTTTGAAATTTGCAATCTTCTCTAGCTTTTGGATCCTTTTTTCCACTTCTGAAATTTTCTTGACGATGTTAGACAAGATTTCAGATTGAACCTCGTATTCCTCTTTAGAAACCATACGTAATTTCTCAATCTTCTTAGAGATGATAAATTTGACTTTTTTTTCAATATCATTCTTTACGTTACGTATTTCTTCCAGAACGACTTTTTTTATCATGTGAATAATACCCTTGATTTCCATAGTTTCTTGAGATCTTCGGAAAAACTAATCATGATATTCTAAAATATATTTTTTATTTTGACAAATCGAAAATCGATCGTGAAATCTATTGTCGTCTTCGAATAAACGTGAATACACTGAACGCATCGAATTATCTCTTGAACCGATAAATGGTCGCTTCGATTAAATAAGTAGCATGAAATCGCCGGATATGTCATATACACTTTCATTGACTCATGCCAAACTTGCTGAAGTTGAATATTTTGGAGAAAACCATCATGAAAAAAACACTTAAAGAACAAGAATCAATTAAAAGAGTTAAAGAAGCTGTCGATTCTTTAAGAATCGGAGGTGGAGTAATTGTAGTAGATGACTTTAATAGAGAAAACGAAGGAGATATTATCTTTTCAGCGGAAAAGATGACCGTACAACAAATGGCTTTGACTATTCGACATGGTAGCGGGATAGTATGTTTGTGTCTCACCGAAGAAAAAAGGAGGCAATTACAATTGCCAATGATGGTTCAGAAGAATTCGAGCATGTTTCAAACTGCTTTTACCGTATCGATAGAATCTTCTGAAGGAGTTACTACTGGAGTTTCTGCCTATGATAGGATAACAACGATCAAAAAAGCGATTCATAGAAGTTCTAAACCAGAAGATTTACGTAGACCAGGACATGTGTTTCCTTTAGTAGCGAAGAATGGTGGGATATTCGAGAGGAGAGGTCATACGGAAGCTACGATCGATCTAATGAGATTGTGCGGTTTCGACGAGCCTTTTGGGGTGTTGTGTGAGCTGACAAATGATGACGGAACGATGTCTAGATTTCCAGAAATTATTAAATTTTCTAAGGTACATCATCTTCCTTTGATTACTATCGATGATCTATCTAACTTTATAAGATTAAAAAAATCTTACCTGTGATCGATCTGTTGGTCAAAATGGAGAACAAAATTGAACCTTATAAAAATATCGAAGATGATCGATCATTTTTAAAAATTCAAACCGTTTAAATTAAAAAAGTAGATTCTCTTCATGTTATCAATAAGAACATGATTGAAAAGATCGATTTAAACGATTTAGAATAGATGCGGATTGTTGAATTGCCAAAGTTAGATGATCCTATTCGTTTCGAAAGGTATTCCTTCGTGAAAACTGAAGTATTTAAAAATCATCTAAAAAATTTGATAGTACGATGAATATCTGTACGTCTTTAGTAACTGATTGAATCCATCTCGAAGTATATAACTTGTAAAAGATATGTGACAAATCGATCGTAAGAAAACCTACGATACAATAAGGCCATCGAACATCTTATCCACTATGTCAAGAACATTCTTCCTTCCCTGTAAAATTTATAGAAGCTATGCTGTTCTGATCGTACGTTCAAATTCATGAAAGATTTTATGATTTTTTCATAAAATGAAACGGTATTAAGATCTACCAGCACGGAGAAATCATCATGATATTCTTCGTAGAACAATTGATAAATACTGTTCACATCCTTCTTAAGATTTATTTTTCGTTAACCATGAGATGTCCATACATAATTGAACGATACCGTTCTTCTCAAGAGAAGGTGTTTTAAAGTTAATAAAGGAGAACTTAATGTTTTACTCATTATCTGCGACCCCATTCCTTTCTATTACATCATTTATGAACGGAATTTTGGATAGTTCAGTTCGTATGCGATACGAGCTTCAGGTGGATGGTTTAACAACTGTGCACGATATGTAGAGAGTTTCTTCGGTATTTCAACTTTTATATATGAACAAAATTTAACGGTAAATAGGAAGATAAAAAATGTTAGCTATCGTCAGAATAGTATTGTTGATCTTTTCTGTGTTTTTAATTTGTCTATTCGGATTTTTTAATTTTTTTATTAATCCAAGAAGTTCACAACATACTTTCATTCTTGGAAGGATCTTTGGAAAATTATCCAAAATCCTAGGGGTTAAGGTGATTGTTCGTGTTTCAAAGAAATCAAAAGATCTTATAGAACCGGTTATCTACATCGGAAACCATCAGAGTCTCTATGACATGTTTATCATGTCGAACGCAATTCGACCGAATACTATAACGGTTGGAAAGAAAAGTTTAATTTTTATTCCGATATTTGGGCAGTTGTATTGGATTGCTGGAAATATCTTATTAGATAGAAATGATAGAAGCAAGATTCGCAAATCCGTTTTTAAAATTATCGATCGAATTAAGAACCAAGGAAGATCAGTTTGGATATTTCCAGAAGGAACTAGAAGCGGAGGAAAAGGTCTCTTACCATTTAAGAATGGTGCATTCCGAATCGCGAGTATCGCTAGGGTACCGATCATACCAGTTTGTTCTTCTGAAATATCTGATAAAATCAAATTAAACCGATGGAGAAACGGTACGGTGATAGTCGAAATACTTGATCCAATCTTTGTAGATCGAAACTACGGTGAATCTAACCCTTTAAATGAATTTTGTTTTAAGATTATGAAAAAAAAAATTTCTTTGTTGAATAGAGAAGTCAACTAAAAGATTAATGTTTCGATTATACATCAAAAAAAGATATTTTCATCGTTAAAAAAATTGAGATGATCTTCAAAAGATCTCGATGTGAACACTGATTATAAAAATGAAAAAAATTAGTTTAATATCTGCAGTTAGCCGATTCAACTCTGCAATCGGGTATAAAACTTTGATTCCGTGGAAGTTATCGAACGATATAAAGTGGTTTAAAAGAATAACCGTCAACAAACCGGTCATCGTAGGAAGAACAACACATGAAATCATCGGAAAACTTCCGATGCGGATGAACATCGTTCTTAGTAGAGATCAAAAAACTTCTGAAAGTAAAGAAATGGATCGTATATGGGTCAGTTCGGTTGAACAAGCATTATCATCCGTTCCAGATAAAACAAAAGAAATAATGATAATCGGTGGAGAGAAAATCTACAGACTTTTTTTTCCGATTGCAAATAGGTTGTACATAACTTACGTAGATTATCAAGGAAAAGGAGACACATTCTTTCCATCTATATCTAAGAAGGATTGGATATGTTCCTATGTCAGCAGAACAATTGATCCTGATCGAAACAATTCGCATAGACACGTCCATAAGATATTTAAAAAAAGGAAACCTTAGCTAAAATTGCTGAATTTTTCTAACCATGCAAGGTACATCAAAATATCTTTTATCCTCCCATCTTAACGCAGTTAGCCTTCTACCCCAACAACAACCAGTATCCATAGGATATATGTTCTTCTGACTACATTTTCCGTTTAAAGATGACCAGTGACCGAATACAATCGAATATCTTCGATCTATCTTCCTATCGAAAAGAAACCAAGGTTTAAAACTTTTACATTTCGATACCTGATAATCATCCTTTATGTTCATATTTAAGTTACCGTTCTTATAGCAATATCTCATTCTAGTAAAGACATTAATGTTAAACTTGATCTTCTCAAAATTGTTGAAATATTTCTTTTTCCACCTATACGAACGGTTCAGTTGAATAAATCTTTCAAAAAATTCAGCTTCTTCTATTCGGATAAAATTTTCTATATCTCTTGCGTAAGAGATGACATCTTGTAAACTCCAGTAAGGATGTATTCCTGCATGCACCATAATTATTTTTTTTTCGGAATCTATTTGAAGAATGGGTTGACTCTTTAACCATATAACTAAATCTTCTATATCATTTTCTAGAAACATCCTTTGAAAATCTATATTATTCCTGATATTTTCTTTTTTTTCATTTTCAGCAAAGAATTTTTTTTTAAAATTGTTATAAAAAAGATTTATCATAGAAAGCTCATGATTTCCTAAGACTATCTTTGAAGAATCACCCAAACTTTTTATATATCTCAAAACCCGAACTGATTCAGGTCCTCTAGATAACATATCCCCAGTGATCCATAGGGTGTCCGAGATTGGATCGAAATCTATCTTATCGATTAATTCCATTAATTCTCGATAACATCCGTGAATATCTCCTATAAAATAATTAGTCATCACGAAAACCCTCATTTTTCTAAAATACAGAAATCTATGTTAAAAATTCTTCACGATGGATACAATAAATTTATATCACTCTTCGAAATGATCATGTCTTCTTTTTGAAGAAAGTTCGTTCGATAGATTACAATAATCTAAAACTGTTAAATTTTCTGCCCGCATATTTTCATCGATATGTAACTTTTTATAATCATCGATACTGAACAATCCTTTAAGACTATTTAAGATTTTTTTTCTTCTTTGATGAAAAGCAACTCTTGTAATTAATTGCAATAGATCTATTTCACAAGAAGGATAAAAATTTTTATGTGGACGAAACCGTACGAAGGTAGAATTTACCTTTGGAACAGGGTTGAAAGATTTTGAAGATATATCAAAAAATCGATCGATCTTAAAATAATATTGAAAAAGAACGCTAATACGACCGTATGATTTATGGTTAGGTTTCGCGGTTAATCTGTCTGCTATCTCTTCTTGAAGCACGAAATGCATGTCAAATAAGTTTTCGTAACGTGAAAGAAACTTTAACATTATTGGGATGGCAATATTGTACGGTAAACTGCCGAAGATCCTATATTTGGTAGATTTTTTAATAAGAAGATCAAGATGCAATTTCATGATATCAAATTCTAAAATCCGTACAACTTTAAAGATCTCAGAATGAAAAAATAGTACATAATGAACCAGATCTCGATCGATTTCTATCGTGATAAATCTATGTTTTATCCTTTCATATATTGGTATTGTAAGATTTCCTAAACCTGTTCCGATCTCAATGATAGACTGTCCAGATTTTGGGTTAAAACATGAAATAATTCGATCTTGAACAAAAGGGTCGTTTAAAAAATTTTGTCCTAACCTCTTCTTAGATCTTAAGGAATAGGGTTTCATTTTATGAAATCTCAATAGCCAATTTTAGTGCTTCTATCATACTACTTTCCTCAACCTCTGAAGTCCCAGCAATTTGTAGAGCTGTTCCATGATCTACTGATGTTCGAATAAACGGTAATCCTAAAGTTAGATTAACAGAATGAAAGAATCCAATGTTTTTTAAAACTGGCATTCCTTGATCATGATACATAGCTAACACCACATCAATATGTTTAAGATTTTCTTTCTGGAAGATAGAATCTGCAGGAAACGGACCATGTACGTTCAACCCTTTTTTATTTAGAGCAGAGATCGTCGGAGAAATCACTTCAATCTCTTCTTTTCCAAAATATCCTTGTTCTCCAGCATGAGGATTTAATCCACATACATGAATAATTGGATTAGGAATATTAAAAATCGAGCTGATCTCATTATGAAGGATCAACAAAGTATCCGTTAAACTTTTAACATTGATCAGATTCGGAACATCTCTTAAAGAGACGTGTGTCGTCAAAAAAGCGACCTTTAGTGTATTAGATACTAGAAGCATGACTGTTCTTTCTATATTGCAAAGCGATGCCAAAAATTCAGTATGCCCAGTAAACTGTGTACCGCAATCGTTGATTATTCCTTTATGAACCGGTCCCGTTATTATTCCATCAAAATCACCTCTTAAACATCCGAAACAAGATTTTCTTAGCATCTCGATTACATATTTGCTATTTCTCTTGTCGAGTTTACCTGGTATGACAGGGTGTCTAAGTTGAATTGGTTTTATGTAGATCGAACGCCTTGGTTGAAGGTGTATCGAATAACTCTTAGAATATGGAATCAAATTTAATCTTAAATTGAGAGATTTTGCTCTTTCTATTAATAGAAACGGATCAGATATGGTAACTAATCTCACCGGCCACCTACGTTGAACTAATTTGATTAGTATATCTGGACCTATACCGGAAGGTTCTCCGGTAGTTATTACGAACGTCTTTTGAATATTTTCCATACTATATGAACCTTATACATAACCTTCCAGATTGAAACATAACGGATGAGAACCGAACTGTCTCGTTATTTTAATTAACAACATCTTACAAATATATCAATTAAAAAGATAATTTTAAAAAATCAGAACATAACGTTTTGATGGAAATATTGCAAATGAATCGATGAAATCATATATCCAACTAGATTGAACTAACGTATCCTTACCTACGGTTATGGGATAAAAATAAAACAGTAAAAATAATTTTGGTTCTAAAACACTTTTTATATCGATATGGATATGAATATAACGAAACCATCATAACCTTACTGCACTGAAATGTATCTGAGCTCCTGCCAATTTGATTTTTTTGAAACTTATTTATAAACCTTTATGATGGAGGTTTATATAGCTTATATCAGAGATAAATAGATAAATAGTTACGTAATATGTTCATTATTTTAATACGATTGTATTCAAAAAATTTTTAAAACTATACCATTTTGGTTACTAATCTTAAAATTATGAATAAAATTATATAGAATATATCCGATATTACTTCATAAAAATAGACGTTCGTTCGATGCTTCATAACAGGTAATTCTTTAACAATCCTGTAGTTTTAAAAAATATCCGTAAAGATACTTCTTAGGGATATCTTATAAAACAACCTGATATAATCTTTAGTATCTTTTGTACCTCTGTACATGAAGTAGATACGTTCGTTAGGACAGTTTTAATTTGCGAAAAATCGGTTATTATAAGTTCTTAAACTGTTTTGTAAAAGAACTGGTCTTATCGATTTATATTTCCCATATTTATTAGCTTATTTTTTGTATCTGTTGTTTTTACCGTACCAATCTAGTAATATCTTTATTTTTTTTAAAGTTAGAATCATACAGAGATATAAACGAGAATAATCTTCAACTGTAAGTAAACTGATTCAATCTAAATTGAATAGAAACTACAAAAATTAATTTCTTAAACTATATTTATATAAAAGTATAATCATCACAACATGGTATGAAAGATTTTAACTTCTCTGATCTGCACATGAACCTTAACTTATAAAACAATATATTGCAAATTCCAATATTTCAATGTTGAATATCCTATATTCAACCTATTAAAAATGTAACATCCTACTCTTTACAGATTGTTCACATTAACATAAATAGATTTCAACTCAAGAAAATTTAAAATTCGTATATTTTTACAGAAGAAATGAAATATGGTTATTTGTAAAGAATGGGATGTACTATTATATGATGTGAAAACTAATATTTTTAATCATAAAAAATCTAGTTGATTCATTTGATAAAAGTTATCTTTATTAGATTATCTCAAAAATATGACGTAATATATCCTGTTAGAATTTGATTTTTTTTTATTAAAAACAGAATAGATCATCGTCAATTTCATACAACATCATAAATACCGTTTATATAGTTTTACAGATATGATTCTAGATCAAAATCAATTAGAATGTGATATTAATGTCAAGATCCTAAATGATTCTCCGTCGATAAAATTGTTTAAACAATATACTTATATGTTCAGTTGATACTTTCATAAAAATGTCGCTTTGAAATATGAATTTTAAAATGATAATCTATTCTCAATATTCCAGTGAAAACTACTTTTTTTTGATCGTATGATCTTTTAAAAATAGATATGATGTTATCAAAACATTTCTAAATAGTTTATATAATCTATCTATTCAATTTCAATAGATTTATTTAAAAATCTGATTCCTTGATAATCAAAAATTATATCATTTTTTTAACGAAACCTTTCGTAAAGCAATTTTTATTCGAGATTAATATATCTTTCCTAAAAATGTTTTAGTTCAATAGAACGAATCTTTTCATGCAAAAACCTTTCATGAAATATATATTTAATTAATACAAATGACGCTTTATAAAACAAAAACGTATATTAATGTTATATATTGATATATTAAAAAAAGTTTAGAAAAATATGAAATAAGTTTTTATTATCGATACAAAGGTTTGATCTTAATTGGTAGATGATAGATCGATTCATATTTCAAGATATAAAAAGAGCAACTTATGCAATATTTCGGAAGAATAATTGGAATTATTTTAGGGATGATGATGGGAACTCATCTTTTCAGCATAATTATGGGATTTATAATTGGACATATATACGATAAAAATATTAATGGAAAATATTTTAACGAAAAATATAAAGATGAAAACATAGATTTATCGTTCATAACTATTGTTTTTCAGGTTTTAGGATATCTATCAAAATCAAAAGGAATGGTAACTAAGACAGATATTAAAATGGCTATAAATATCATGGAAGAAATGCAACTTTGCAATCATTATGAAAATTTTGCAAAAAACGCCTTTTTATGTGGTAAGAAAGATACATTTCTATTAAAAAATGTGTTGAATAAACTTCGCCACAATTTTTCAAACAAACCAGAACTAATTCAATATTTTTTAGAGATACAAATTAGAGCCGCATTTTCCGATCATTTCTTGCATCATAGGGAAAGAAACGTTTTATTGACAATCATAAGGGAGCTAAACATATCTTTGCAAGATTTCGAATGGATATTTAAAAAAGAAGCAATTAAATCTGGGTTTTATGCTCAATATTCTAATTTTTTTCAAAATGAATACAATGATCAACAAAGATCTTCTTACCAGAAGGATATTAACTTAGCTGAGGCTTACAGCATATTAAAGATTGCTCCAAATTCTGATATGGATCAAGTTAAAAGATCTTATCGTGCTCTCATGAAAAAATATCATCCAGACAAGTTGTATTCGAAAGGATTATCTAAAGCTGACTTAGATAAAGCAAATAGAAAAGCACAAAGAATCCAATCTGCCTATAACTTGATTAGAAATTCAAAAAATATCGGATAATCGTTTATATATAAATGCAACGACGATATCGAATCGTATAAGAGAGATGTCTCTCGATTGTAAAGATGATAGTTTCATTTATTTCAATATTTTTACGACCAACTTGGTCATGTTTTATATCATTCATATCTACTGAGTTTCAAAATTTTAAAATATTCTCTGGCGGAATGGATCAAGATGTTTCCATAAAAGATGATTTTCTTGAGCAACAGATCCATCATAAACGACGAAACCCTTTTTTAATACGATGAATCGATCAGAAACTCTGGTCGCATCTTTAAAATCATGTAAAACGGTCAATAAGGTAATCTTCTCCTCACAACAAACTTGATTAAGAATGTTTAAAATTTTTTCTTTTGAAATAGCATCGATTGAAGAAAACGGTTCATCTAACAACATAATAGGTTGTTTTCTAATCAAACAACGAGCTAGTGCGACAAGTTGTTTTTGTCCACCTGAGATTTGAGTTGGAAATTTATTTCTACATCCGTTAAGCTCCGTAAGTTCTATAATTTCATCTATCATCTTTCTTTTTTCTTCTGATAACCGTAATTTATAAGAAACTCCGAGAGATATATTTTGAAAAACTGTAAGATGAGAAAATAAATTATTACCTTGAAAAATTATGGATATTGGACGGAAAGATGGAGGAGTACAAGTATGATTAGATCCGTCGATGAATATATTACCTCCAGAAGGATGATAAAACCCAGATATCAGGTTCAACAATGTGCTTTTCCCAGATCCATTTGGTCCAAGTATAGAAACTTTCTCTCCTTTTTTAATCTGAAAATCAAGATGCATAGATAGACCTTGACAATTGTAAAGAACAGATTGTGCTTTAATCATATTTTTTTTGAAAAGATTTTCTTAAAGATAAAAATAAAATCATATAGAAAAATAACATCAGCAAGGAAGTTGATGACGCCTCTTTAACACAATAATGATTTAGATGGTCATATAGATAATAAGGTAAAGTTGAAAATTGATTTTCTTCAAATATTGTAAGGGTACTGATATCTCCAAAAGAAAAAGCACAAGATAAAACAAACGATTTTTTTATATCATAACTTAATTTATCATATTCAATTACGAAGAATCTGTTCAATCCAGTAATTTTAAGCGATAAACATAAGTTATTATAATACTGAAATGTATCGTTCATAGGGATCTCTAACATTTTAATTGAATAAGGAACGAACATTAAAGCATTGATGAAGATTATTAATGGATAAGGAGAACGTATTATAAGAAAATCATTTAATAAATGGGATAAAGATATAACCAAACTCGTATTTGGTAAAACAATCAAAGTCATACTGATCATCTTAAATGATCTGTATAGAAAAAACATTTTCTGAAAATATAGTTCTCTACTGCTCCATAAAAATATTATTGCAAATAAAGTACACAAAGAACTAGACCCAATCGCTATCACGGCAGAATTCCAAAAAGATTGCCAGAAGTAAGGATCTTTTAAAATTTTAAATAGCTCTACATTTATCCCATCCAAGATAATTGCAGACAAAGGAGAGATAAAAAACACAATAGATATTAAAATGATTATTTTATTAACGATACTATCGTGATAAATATGAGAACAATATCTATTGTGAGACAGTTCTTCGTAATCATTTTCAATCATCGGAAATATGTTTATTTTTTGCACAAAAGTAATCAATAATAAACAACACATCATCTGAACAAATGTTAGAAAAGCAGCTTGAAAATAGTTGGGTCCAAAATTTATCATCTGATAAATAGCCAGCTCTATCGTTGTAGAAGATGGTCCTCCACCGACAATCAATATAATTGAAAAATTAGAAAAAGATAATACAAAAATTAAAATAAAAACTGGAACGATTTGACGTTTTAGATAATACCATTCTACTCTGATGAAGTATTCTAAATGTCTCATTCCGAGTTGATCAATGATTTTCCATTGATCGCTAGAGATGATACGAATAGATCTCAGCAAAAGTTGTATAGCAAATGGCAAATTAATAAACACATTGGTCAATATAACCCCATTGAATCCATATGGATTAAAAGAATATTCAAATTTGATAGTGTTAAAAAATTGAGAGATCCATCCTGAACGACCGTACACCATCAGCATACCAATGGTGATAATTGTTGTCGGCAATACAAAAATAGTTGAACTCAATTTTAGGAATATATTGCAAAAAAAGTTGTTTCGAAAATATGATTTGGATAAAAGAAGCGCTATCAGAACCGATAGTAAAGCAGATAAAAACGCCTGAAAAAAAGTAAATTTGATAACTTTCCATAAATATGTATTTATGATGATATTTCGTAGACTCACATCTTCAGGATGTGATAAGAGCACAAAAAAAACTGAAAATACAATAGATAACATTAACGAACATATTGTGATTCCAGGTAATAAAATAGGTTTTACCATTGAGTTAGTGCTAACAACCATTCTTGAACCCATTTTTGACAATTTTGATCAGTTTCTTGTATATCAAATTGAAGGATTTTCTTTGGTTCTGGGATAGAATTATATACTTCTGGTAGTTCAGTGTCGATAGAAGGATACATCCAGTTATATATTGATAACATTCTCTGTAACTTTGGAGAAAGTATGAATTCAATAAATTTTTCAGCGAGTCTTATGTTTCGACTTTGTGAAAGTATTCCAACTAATTCTGTCTGTAAGTAATGTCCTTCCTTAAACATAGCGGACGAATAATTGTAATTTTTTTTGATCAAAAAATGACCCGGAGAAGAACTATAGCTCAATAAGAAATCTCCTTCTCCTTTTAAGAAGAGTTTGTATGATTCGCCCCAACCCTTTGTCACAGTAACAGTTTTTTTTGCAACTCTTTTCCAAAACTTTGAGCTACCGTCTCCGTAAATTTTTTTTATCCAAAATAACAAACCTAATCCTGAAGAACTCGTCCTAGGATCTTGATAGATAATTTTCCATGAATTTTCCTCTGATATCAGTTCATCGAAGCTATTTGGAACTTTTTTAACCTTCCTATTATCGTAGATAAACGAAAGATATCCATAATTATATGGAATCAAGAATTTATTATATTCCTCCAAAGGTAATTTAAATTGTACGTTTTTTAAACGATTTTCAATAAAGAGATCTTTTATTCGAAACGATCCAACCCTATTAGAATCGATTCCTAGCACGATATCTGCATAAAACTTTTTTTCTTTTCTTTTTAAAATGTTCAATAAAGCTTGTTCATCTCGAAACGGTAGAAAACTTAATTTACAATCATATCTTTTTTCAAATTCTGATTTCACTAATTTTCCAATTCCTAGATTGGATAAAAATAGATTGCAAGAATATATTTTTAAAGTTGATTCTGCGTAAACAAAGAAGTTTACAAAAAAGATTAGAAGAATATCCAAAGAAATTTTTGCAATTAATCTCTTCATGGTTGACATGTCAGACTATATCGCTACTTAAGAAGTAGTAATCACAATTCAAATAGATCAAGGTAAACAGCTGAGTTTTAGTCAATAAATATTTTGATTTTTTCAAAGTTAATTATGAAAATAAATAGATATACTGCAATTTATACTTACTTAAAAATAACAAAATGTAATTTAGTTAGATCGATAGTTCATAAAAACTTATCTAAAATACTGATCACAAATATACCGATTACCTTAATAAAAATATAATTTTAAATGTGTTATATTGATCGATAAAAATCGATTTTATGTGGTACTTTAAAGAAAGTATCTTATAAAATATATGGATAACATGAAATTATTTTAAAAATTATACATGGACAAACAATCTGATCGACATTAAATTGATATGATATCTATCACAAGATTCTTTTCATATCTTTATTACTTAGATTGTTTTCGATTAAGATGATGAAAGAATATCACTACGTTAAACATGATATTGACCCAATAGCAATATCTTTTGGAAATGTTATCATCCATTGGTATGGATTAATATATTTTTTAAATTTTTTTGTTTTCCGATGGTTATTTTTTAAAAAGGTTGATAAGAAGATTTTTAAAAAATCAGAGATAGAAAACCTTTTATACCTCATTTTTTTAGGATCTCTTCTTGGTGGAAGGTTAGGTTACGTATTCTTATATAATTTTTCGTATTTTTTGAAAAATCTACATTGCATTTTCTACATTTGGAATGGAGGAATGTCATTTCATGGAGGACTAATCGGAGTTATTTTAATGATATGGGTTTACAGTGTTTTTTATAAGAGAAGTTTTCTTAAAACTACTGATCTCATAGCACCGTTGGTTCCAATCGTAATTGGTTTTGGAAGATTAGGAAATTTTATTAATGGAGAACTTTGGGGAAAAGTCACGTTCGTACCTTGGGCGATCATCTTTCCAAAGTCGATAAATGACGATATAATATATATCACAGAGAATCCGATTTTCAAACCTATTTTTAAAAAATATTTAGCTCTTCCAAGACATCCTTCACAATTATATGAAATGTTATTAGAGGGCGTTTTTCTTTTTTTCATTTTGAGAAGTTTTGAGAAAAGCATTTTACCGACTGGAGTTCTATCTGCTAATTTTTTATTTTTCTATGGAATATTCAGGATTTTAATCGAAATATTTCGTCAACCAGATTATCAAGTAGGTCTACTTTATGGATTGAGTTTAGGTCAAATCCTATCATTACCAATGGTTTTTTTTGGACTATCTATCTATATTGGACGTATTAAAGATAAAAAGAATTGAAACAATATTTAATTGGATAAACTCGATGAGACAATATATTGATCTGTGTCAAAAAATAATTCAAGAAGGTCATTGGATCAGAAATAATCGGACTAAAACAAACTGTCTAACTTTAATTAATGTTGACATGGAATATGATGTGGAAAACAATCGATTTCCACTGATTACAACTAGAAAAATCCCATATAAATCTGCAATTTCAGAAATGATAGGACACATCAGAGGGTATAGCAATGTACAACAATTTAAAAATTTAGGTTGTGATGTTTGGGAAGCTAATGCAAACAAAGATCAAAAATGGTTACGTAATCCAAATAGAAAAGGAAAAGACGATCTTGGTAGAATTTATGGAGTACAAGGACGATCTTGGAAAAGACCTGACGGTTCTAAATTAGATCAATTAAAAAAAATTGTTCAACATCTCAAGAATAGAAACGATAACCGTGCAGAGATAGTTACATTTTATAATCCTGGAGAAATAGAGATGGGTTGTATAATTCCTTGTATGCACACACATACTTTTTCCATTTTTCGTGATAAACTATATTTAACATCTTACCAGAGAAGTTGTGACGTCCCTTTAGGGTTGAGTTTTAATCAAATTCAATGTTTCATACTACTTGCTTTAATATCAAAAATTACTGATATCAATCCTGGAAGGGTGTACCATAAGATAATAAATGCACACATATATGAGAATCAACTCTCTTTAATGAGAGATGTTCAACTTAAAAGATCACCGTATCCACTTGCTAAACTATTTATTAATCCAGAGATAAAAAATCTAAAAGATATTGAAACTTGGGTAAGTAGCGATGATTTTAAAGTGGTAGGTTATCGAACGCATGAAGCAATCAACTACCCGTTAAATATATGATGAAAAATAAAGTTGATCAGATAAGATAAATCTTTTAACATGACTCTTGATCTTGGAATATACAAATCCAAGAATATCTTTTACCTATCGAATATATGCTAAACAGTCCATATAAAAGGTATTTACCAACGATTGTGGTTCACGAGTTGAACGTTAAAACCGGTTGATGATCTTAAAATCTCTACTGCATCCACATTCTGAGTTGGATAATAGGAAAAAAGTACTAAGGATGATAAAGATAATTCTTACAAAGTACACGAAACTATTAGATAAAAAGATAATTTTTCTACAACCATGTTGATAAGAGGAATCAAAAGTTTGATTTTTGTATAGAAATTAACCTGTGGATATGGATCGAATCATTTAATCATTATCTAGTTATAGAGACCTCGGTAAGATCGATATAATTCATGATAAAATAAATGACAAACTCGTAATAAAAGAATACCTTTTCACATTTCTTTATAGATAAAATCTGTCATCTTCTCACAGACCATCGCATTTTATCAAGTTTGATTATTTTTTATTATTCCTCTTCTTAATTGAAGAGGTCTTCTTGCTATGCAACGTAGAAGGTTGATCTTCAAATGATTCAAATTTTTATGATTGATATTCTTCATTACACAGAAAAATATAATGGCAAAACAGGAAATTTTTTTTAAAGTTTTGAAAAATTTCGTAAATCTACGATTCCTTTTTAGAAAGATGAGTTATACACATCTTTTTATGAAGTACGCATTGATATGAAGTTTTGTACTTTTTTTTCAGTATGATGCATCCTTTCCCTTTTTATCATAGATCAAATTAAGATAAAACACCATCATTCAAACAGTATCGTTTTAAAATATTAAATAGACTAAAAGTCTATCAACGATAAAAATGATAAGAAACATCTTAGTTCTTTCTTACGACGTTAAAATCAATAAACGATAACATTGTGTACATTGTCTACAAAATATTTGATTAGAAATCAACATTACGGATGTTAAAAAAACTTATTTCTACTATAATTTCATACATCTTTAACATTAAGTATAGAAAGATGATGAAAATTTTTTGAAAATAGCATGCTAAATACAGTAGAAATTGTAGAAAAGGATGTTCTATTTAACTGCTTTTTTAAAAAAAAAAATCATGATTTTAATCTTACTGCTAATATATCCTTTTCGATGTTCTTCTTCTAATACGCTGTACGTTAACCATGATAATACCAAACTTTCCCCATACACGACGAAATCCCAAAAAACTTTCGAAGATTGTCAACATTTTTGTTTGAAAGATCTTAAAAAAAATTGCTCAAATTCAAAAAAAATAATATTAAGTTGTTTCAATCTTAAAAAAAGGAACTTTAACAGATTCAAGAAGCTTAAATGTTTTCAAACATCTCAAAAAAACCATGTATTCTTCGTACTTTCATCGAAAAAGATCCAACAAAAATGTCTCAAAAAGATCTTTTCATGTTTTCGAAAATATTTGAGAAATACTAAGATAGATCTCTATCTATTGTGCAAAGAAGATCAATATCGATCAGTCAATGATGATCGATATCAAAAGATTTTTTCAAACAAATTAAACGATAAAAAATCAACTCAACAAAATTACATAAAATCACACGTTTCAAAAAAGAAAAATAAAAAAAAACAACTAGTGATCATGATTGACCCTGGACATGGCGGAGAAGATCCGGGAGCCATAGGGAAATATGGAACTCTTGAAAAGAATGTGTCTTTGAGCATTTCAAAAAACTTAAATAAATTGATCAATTCAGATAAAAAAATGAAGTCTTACATGACTAGAAAAGAGGATAAATTCATCTCTTTAAACGAAAGGTTGAGTAAAACGTATCAGACAAAGGCAAACTTGTTGGTCTCAATTCATGCAAACTCCTGTAGGAACAGAAATGCTGTAGGATCTTCTGTATTTGTATCTTCATTCAACGATCGAAGAAGCTTCTATTCAAACAACATATTGAAAGATTATTTCTATTTTAAAAATCAAAAAGTCAACAGGAATCAAACTATCAAGCTTAAAACTATCCAAGATAGTTTTAAGCTGGGAAATTTTATCTTGAAGAAAATCTCTAAGATTAACAAACTACATAAAAGAGAAGTAGAAACTGCCAATTTCATCATCTTAGGAATACCTGAGATTCCATCCGTTCTTGTAGAAACAGCTTTCATCAGCAATATAGAAGAAGAAAAAAAATTGAATAAATTACAGTTTCAAAAAAAAATAGCGGAGTCAATATTTCAAGGAATCAAAATATATTCTGAAACAAATTTAAAAAATCTATAACGAAATTTTCCTTATATGGTTCATTTATATGCTATATATCTCTCAACAAATGATTAATGGAAATCTTTTTTTCCGTGTTAACATCCACCTTTTTAGCGATAATAGCGCACGATATATCACATCTTCCAAATTTGTCCGGAATGGTTCCAGGTATCACAACAGATCTTGATGGAACTACTCCATAAATCACTTTACCTGTTTCTCTATCATAAATCTTAGTACTTTTCCCAATATATACACCCATTGCGATCACAGAACGCTCTTGTACAATGATTCCCTCAGCTATTTCAGATCTAGCACCAATGAAACAGCCATCTTCTATTATAGTCGGATTTTCTTGAATCGGCTCCAACACTCCTCCTATTCCAACTCCACCGGAAATATGCACATTATTTCCAATTTGTGCGCAAGAACCTATCGTGGACCATGTATCAATCATAGTTCCTCTACCAATGTAAGCTCCAATGTTGACATAACAAGGCATTAGTATAGAATTTTTATCAATAAAAGAACCGTATCTTACTGTAGCTGTCGGAACAACGCGGATCTTTTCTTCATTAAAATTATCATAACTGTATCTTGAAAACTTAGAATCAATTTTATCGAAATATTTTGTTCTTCCTTCATGATAAATCTTATTTTTGCTAATTTTAAAATAAATCAATATAGCTTGTTTAATCCAATGATTAATCTTCCAAACATTATCAATTTTTTCTGCTATCCTAATTTTTCCTATGTTTAAATTGAATATAACTTTTTCAACGATATGTTTAGCATTTTGATCGATATTATTGGAATTGATTTCCTCTATATTTTTAAACAAATTTTTTATATATTTTTTGGAGTACTCCATGGTATCAACTTTTAAGATCAATCATATTTTCAAAACAACTGATGTATAATGAAATTTTTTGTGAACTCTAATTTAAACCATATCTAACGGCAACTTTTCTATCTACAATAAATTGATTATTTGAGAGATCAGTAATCGTGACTATACTTACTTTAAAACTATTAAAGTTCTTGCAGAAACGATTCTTCTTCTCTTAAAGTTAGTACTTCGCATCCATCTTCTGTAACTAAAACGGTATGTTCATATTGCGCCGATAAGCTTTCATCAATAGTTTTGACGGTCCATCCATCTTTCATTAACTTTGACTTGCTGCTTCCAGAATTAACCATCGGTTCTATAGTAAATATCATACCCTTTTTTAATTTTATCCCTTTATCGTCCGTATCATAGTGTAAGATCGGAGGATCTTCGTGTAACGATCTTCCAATTCCATGCCCACAATATTCTTTAACAACTGAAAAATGATTTTTTTCAACAAATTCTTGAATCGTTTTGCCGATTGATCGTAGGCGCAAACCTGGTTTAATCAACTTTATTGCAAGATATAAACTTAGCTGTGCAACTTTACATAAAAATTCGCTATTTTTATTTGGTTTACCGACAAAAAACATTTTAGATGTATCACTGTAAAAACCATCTTTAAATACTGCGACATCTACATTGATGATATCTTTATCCTTTAAAATATCGTATTTATTTGGTATTCCATGACAAATCACATCATTTATAGAGGTACAAATCGATTTCGGAAATCCATGATAATTTAAACATGCAGGAAAAGCTCGCATGTTCTTAGTAATGTAATCATGACAGATATTATCTATTTCTTCTGTAGATATTCCTGGTTGAATATATGGATGTATAAACTCCAGAACCCTAGCTGATATTTTTCCAACAATTCGCATTTTTTGAATATCTTCTTTATTTGTAATTAGATTAATCATATCTTAAGATTCAAGGTATTTACTCATCGAGTGAGGTAACAATTATCGATCAAACATATAATTTAAGATAATTACTGTAAATTTGTTGTCAAGAAAAATAATATAATCCGATTAACTTTTCTTTGTACATACAATAATTAATTCATGTAAAATATAGGAATCTTACTTTCAAAAAATATATATTCTATATGACTCTTCCGAAGAAGTGTCAATGAAATTTAGATAGTTTTAATATATTATAGATCATATGAGACATTAGTTAGAAATTCAAGTTATAGGAGATTAAATGACGAATTTTGAGATATCGGAGATGATCGAATGTGGAATACACTTTGGTCATCAGAAAAAATACTGGAATCCAAAGATGAAAGATTACATCTTCGGTATTCAAAATAATATCCATATAATAGATTTAGAAAAAACATCTTTTCTATTACAGGAAGCTGCTGAAAAAATCGGTAATATTGTTAGTAAAAATGGAAAGATTTTATTTGTAGGGACAAAAAGATCTGCTAGCAGACTGATTCGAGAATCAGCCACTGATTGTGGACAATATTTTGTAGATAAAAGATGGTTGGGAGGAATGTTAACGAATTGGAAAACAGTTCGTCAATCCATTAAGAAGTTGAATGAACTAGAAATACAGATGAAAGACGGTACTTTTAAAAAGTTTACTAAAAAGGAAGCTCTAATACAGACTAAAAGGTTACAAAAATTAGAGAGTAGTTTAGGAGGAATTAAAAAAATGTCAACTTTACCCGATGCAATCTTCATAATTGATGTAGATCATGAAAAAATTGCAGTCAAAGAAGCTAACATTTTGAAAATTCAAACTTTTGCCATAGTCGATACTAATTCGAATCCAAATGGAATTGATTATGTTATTCCTGGAAATGATGATTCTATTAAATCANTCAGGTTTTATCTGAAATATATTTTGAAATCAATTCATGAGAAAAAACAGAAATTTCAACAAGATAAAACGGAAAATCGTGTATAGCACAGTACTATTGTTTATCGACAGAAAAACTCCACAGTATCCTATATAAGTTTTGTAACTTCTACCTTAGAAAAATTGGAAACGAATATGTCAAAAAAAATCAATTTACAACTTAATCTAATCAAGAATATTCGAAAAAAAACAGGAGCTGGTGTACTAGAATGTAAATCCGCTTTAGAAAAATTTTCAGGGAACGTTGATTTAGCAACGAGCTATATTAAAGAAAATAAGAAAAATAAACTTGCAGAAAGATATGATAAGAAGACTCAATCAGGATCAATTGGTTTAGGAATCTCTGAAGATAAAACATTCGGTGTTTTAATAAAAATAAAGTGTGAAACTGAATTTCTAGCTAAAAGTTATGATTTTTTAAAATTTCAAAAAAAGATTGTAGAAATTATTATCAGAAAAAAAATATCAGACATTGATTCTATCAAAAAATATTCGATGAATGAGATAAGTGAAATAATGTCAAGATCTAAAGAAAATGTTGAAATCGAAGGTATAATTACTTTAACAGGAAAGAGAATATATGGATATTCACACAGGAACAAAATTGGAGCTCTTGTCTATATGGAAAATTCTAATGATCTATTTGGAAGACAGATCGCTATGCAGATAGTGGCTAATAGGACGAAATACATTGATAAATCTGAAATATCGCAAAAAACGTTAGAAAAAAAAAGAAAAATGGAAATAAATCATTCGAAGAATTCTAAAAAAAATATTTTTTCAAACAAAATATTTCAAAACGATATTGATTATAACCTAGAAAACCTCGTTTTAATGGAACAAACTTTTATTTTCAATACTACAAAAAAAGTTAAAGAATTGGTAAAAGAAAACAATTCCAAAATAGTTAAGTTTATTACAATAAGAGTTTAAAAAATGTAAAAAAAAAGATAAATGAAACAAACAATCTGTTTCATATAAAATAATGGAATATAAGACCGTATTTTTTAGATATCTATTATATTTTAGAACGATCGTAAAATATGTTAGTTTTATAACTTTTCAACATAAAATTGATTGACTGTACTATACAATGTCACATCGTAACTCTAAACCAGCATATCGAAGAATCTTACTTAAAATAAGTGGAGAAATTTTAAGAGGTTCACAAAATTATGGAATAGATCCTATCGTATTAAATCGTATAGTGATAGAAATAAAAGAGTTAGTGGAACTATCAGTTCAAGTTGGAATAGTTATTGGTGGCGGAAATTTTTTTCGCGGAAATTGGTTAGAAAAATTTGGAACCAAAAGAGTTACCGCGGATCATATGGGTATGTTAGTCACCATCATAAATGGATTGGCTATGAACGACGCATTAAATCAAATCAACGTTCAAAATGATTTGATGTCCGCCATTCCACTAGATGGAATATGTAAGAGATACAATTGGATCGATGCGATCAATTTACTTAGAAATAATAGAGTGGTTATATTTTCAGCTGGAACAGGGAATCCGTTTTTTACAACAGATTCTGCGGCTTGTTTAAGAGGAATCGAAATCAAAGCAGATTTAATTTTGAAAGCTACTAAAGTAGATGGAATATATTCCAGTGATCCTTTTAGAAGTGACGATGCTAAACTCTATAAAAATCTGACGTATCAAGAAGTTATAAAAAAAGAACTTAAAATAATGGATTTAACAGCCTTCGATTTAGCGAGAAATTATAATTTTCCAATTCGTATATTCAATATTAATAAATCAGGAGCACTACGTAGAATCATCATGGGGTCAAATGAAGGAACACTAGTATCATCTAAAAACAAAAAATAAAATATTTTATATATATTCTTAATTCTTTTAGCTATAGACTCCTCGAGAGGTCGATATGATTAATTCGTTAAAAGTAGAGTTTGAAAAAGATATGAAGCAGATTATTTGCTCTTTTATAAAACAGATCAATAAGGTTCGATCAGAAAGGGTTCATCCAAGTATTTTAGAAGATGTTTCAATATTTTGCTACGGATCTGTCATGCCTTTAAATAGAATCGCTTCGATTTCTTCTTTAAACAACACAACTTTATCAGTAACGGTTTTTGATCATTCTTTGATTCGAAGTGTTAGAGAAGAATTTCTCAAATTGAAATTAGATTGTGAAATGTTTTTATCAGGAAATATCATAAAGTTGATCTTTCCCGCAGTTACCGAAGAAAGAAGAAGAAACTCAATAAAAATAATCAGAAAGATAGCAGAAAATGAAAAAATACTCATTAGAAACATCAGAAAAGATGTTAAAAACAAGATAAAATCTCTCAACAAATCTAAAGAGATTAATGAAGATGATTCGAAATTCATACGGTGTGAAATACAACATTTAACGGATAAATTCATCAAGGAAATTGATAAAATATTGAAAGAGAAAGAAGATAAATTACTGCTCTTTTAAGAGAAGTTCTTTCTGCTTACGTTTTAAAAATTAAACTATAAACAGATTAGGCATGATCATTATGTTTCATATCATCATATTAGGATCGACTGGATCTGTCGGAAAAATAGCTTTATCGATTGTCAAACGATATCCTAAAAATTTTAAGATTATTGCTTTAGTTGCAAATAGCAATATTCAGTTAATTTATCGACAATGTATAGAATTCTCTCCAAAATATGTCATGTTAAATGACATCAAATCTTCTGAAATTCTTAGGAAAATTTTAAAAGATAATCATTGTTCGACTGAAGTATTATTTGGTTTAGATTCGTTAGAAAAATTATCTAATATCAGTTCAGTGGATTATGTGATTTCAGCTATCACTGGAATAGCTGGATTGATTCCAACTATTTCGTTCATTAGAAAGGGTAGGAAAATACTATTAGCTAATAAAGAATCTTTAGTATCTTGTGGAAAAATATTTTTCGATGAGGTAAAAAAATATCAATCTCAAATCTTACCGATAGATAGTGAAATTAATGCCATTTTCCAAATGTTACCGAAGGAATTTCATACGAACTTAGGATTTTTTGATCTTACGAAGATTGGAATTGATGAGATCACCCTAACTGGATCAGGAGGTCCTTTTCTTACCACACCGATTTCTGAACTTAAATCAGTTACTCCTAAAGAAGCTTGTCGACATCCCAACTGGAGTATGGGAAAGAAAATTTCTGTGGATTCAGCGACCATGATTAACAAAGGATTTGAATACGTCGAAACAAGATATTGTTTTAATATTGAGTTCGATCAAATCAACATCTTAATTCATCCTCAGTCGATTGTTCACTCAATGATCCATTACGTAGATGGTAGCATTGTCGCTAAATTAGGGATACCAGATATGACAGCATCCATACATTACAGCATGTTTTATCCGTTCCAATACAACTCGAAAATTTATCAAAAAAAATTAAATTTAAAAAAAACACAGTCTTTAACTTTTATCGAACCAGATTATAAAAGGTATCCTTGTTTGAAATTAGCGATGGAAGTGTCTCGATCGGAAAAACAATCTGTTATAACTGCATTAAATGCTATAAATGAAGTAGCTGTATCCGCTTTTTTATCTGGAAAAATTAAATTTACAGATATTTTTAATGTTAACGATAAAATCTTAGAAAAGATCAACTTTCAAGAACCAAATAATATTGAAGAAATAATATACATTGACTTCGAATCAAGAAATATAGCTAAACGATATATTGATTTATGCAACTGATAAACTGTTCTAGATAATTTTCGCGGTTGAATCTGATCCTTAAAATTTTGAACTGTTTCATAATACTACAAAAAAATAAATGATCTCAATAAGAAAGAAAAGTGATTACTCGAATTTTGATGTTCCAAAACACGTTGCCATCATCATGGACGGAAATAGAAGGTGGGCTAAGAAAAATAAGAAATCTATAATTCGAGGACATCTTGCTGGAGTTATTTCTGTCCAAAAAGCGATCAGATATGCTCTAAAGAACAACATTACATCGTTGACTCTGTTCGCTTTCAGTAAAGAAAATTGGAGCAGATCGAAGAGAGAGATTTCTTCTCTGGTTAGGTTATTTTCTTTCTTCTTAGGAAAAAATCTATCTGAAAAGTTCATCACACATGATATAAAACTATTCATTATCGGAGAAATAGATCAGTTCGGAAATAGTATCAAAAAAAAAGTACAGAAGATCGTAGATTCGACAAGAAATAATGTCAAGTTAAATTTAAATATTGCGATCAATTATAGCGGTAGATGGGATATTTTAAACAGTGTAAGAAAGATTATTAGGGAAGTTCAAGATGGATCCATCCTGATGGAAAATATTCGAGAACATACAATAGATCAGTTTATTTGCTTACACGATCAACCTGAAGTGGACCTAGTTATAAGAACTGGAAGGGAACATAGAATAAGCAATTTTTTGCTTTGGCAAATAGCGTATTCTGAACTGTATTTTACAGATATATTATGGCCAGATTTCAATGAAGATATTTTTCAAAAAGCGATATTAAACTTCAATACAAGAGAAAGAAGATTCGGTAACGCAAATGCCATCAAAGAACGATAAAAAATTGTCGAATTTTCACTACCGTCTAGTTTCTTCTGTTCTACTTATCCCAATAGTCATCTCTTCTATATTTCTATTATCTTCTAGGATGGTAAGCCAAATAATTGCTATTATATCTACCTTAGTCGCTTGGGAATGGTCGCAATTTATCGGATTAAAAAGAAAACTTAAAAAAATCATCTATGCATTTTTATTTGGACTATCCTTATTTTTTATGCAACTTTTGTTCATTGACTTAGATAATCTCATGATGAACAAAATTATAAAAATTATTCTTATGATATGGTCGACATGGTGGATATTTGCGATCGCTTTAATTACAACTTTTCCGAGATCTTCTAAGATCTGGGGAAATTCTTCTATTTTAAAATCTCTATTCTATATCTTAACAATCTTTCCATTCAACTTCTGCGTCCTTTTTCTAAAAGATATAAGAAGAAGCAATCATCAAACAATTGGAAATTGGATGATGTTATATGTCATACTGCTAGTTTGGATTTTTGATATTAGCTCTTACATCTTCGGGACAGTTTTTGGAAAAAAAAAATTAGCGATAAATGTTTCTCCAAATAAAACAATAGAAGGGGTACTTTGTGGATTAATCTGTTCTCAAATCTTCTCTTGGATATTTTGTGCGACAATATCCATATTTGAACTGAAGGTTCAGATCTTTATCTCTTCTCTCATCGTTATAGTGATTTCTATCTTTGGAGATCTTCTATCAAGCATGTTTAAAAGAGAGATCGGTATTAAAGATACGGGTCATATCATCCCAGGTCATGGTGGAATCTTGGATAGAATAGATAGTCTCGTGGCAGCTATTCCAGCGTTTATTACGGTTTTAAAATTATTTTATCGTTTGTAATTTCAACATTCATCTCTTATTTAAAATCAATCATACAGATCTAAGATCTCGTTGATCATCAATCTATTGAAAAACAGAACTATAATTTCTGAAATGTTGTTATCTTAAGTGTTTCTTATAAATTAGGATCGTATCCTAAACATTATAATTCGATCGATCTCGGATCGAGAGTAAACTGGCCTTTTGAGGGATTCCAGAAAAAATCAATTTTATATTTATTTCAAAGATCGTTCTTAAAACGTAAATAAAATGTTTTGTCTCATTAATCTTTAAGGATGAAAATATACAATCATATAAAAGAATTAAAATCTTCGATTTTAAGCAATCAGAAGATCCTTTTCTTTAGATATCGTTTATAGGAACAAAACGATACGTATGACATATACGGTAAAACGGTATATTAAGAATGTATCATACATCATATTATAACGTTCATTACATCAGCAACTTCAATAATATCATCAAAATGATTTTTCAACTGATATAGCACAAATATAACGAATGTTCACAAATCTTCAAGAAAAATCAGCTTTGAAAAAATCATTTTTTTTGCAATATATGTTTATAAAAATCGTATTAATCTTTGTTTTATCATGCACGATCAACGTCGCTCAAAGTGATGTTTTTATGAATTTAAGTTCGAAAAATTTTCCAAATATGGTAAAGGAACAAACTTTTAAATCCATCTTTTTCAATATATCACCTCAAAACATATATGTTAAACGCGAAAATAAAAGGACGAAAAATTTCATCCATGCTCTTTTTCACGAAAATCAAATATCACATATCGAAAATACATATGAAGATCAAATGGATGTTGTTGTAGGAGAACAAAAATTAACTATCGAAAAGATAAAATGTCGAGGGAATAAATTTTTGAATCTTACGGTTCTGAGAAAGAAGTTAGAGAAATACGATATTCGAGTTGGAAGTATGTTAAATGAAAAAAACATACTACTTTTAAAGAGAGATCTTTACCGATTTTACTACTTTTTTGGTAGATATAACGCAAAAGTATCCATCGAGCTCGAAATTTTACCGTACGATAACGTTTCTATCAATCTGACATTGTACGAAGGAGATCAATTTAAAGTTCATGAGATTAAAATCTTTGGAAACAACAACTTCTGTTCAAAGAAATTGAAGAATCTTTTTTCTCTGAACGACACGAAAAAAAGTTGGAAAAAATCAGGATATAGAGAAGATAACTTGAATTCTGACTTACAAAAATTGAAATCATTTTATGTAAACAACGGATACATAAGATTTAAAATCGATCATGCGTGGATCAATTTAACGGAGGATAAAGGAATATATATAAATGTTCGGGTAAAAGAAGGCAATCAGTACAAATTAGATAAAATCGAATTTTATGGAAAAATTAATTCATACTTAAAAAGATTAAATCAGTTGATCGATGATATCTCTTATAACTCTACTTTTCAAGAAGAAAAGGTGAGTACGGTTCAAAAAAAAATTGAAAATTTTTTTCGTTCCTGTGGGTATATCGGTTCTATCATCAAAATAGTTTATCGTATCGATGATGTAAGAAACACTGTACGAATCATCTTCAATATCGATACAGGAGAAAGATACTACGTCAAAAAAATAGAATTTTCTGGAAATTCGTCTATTAAAAATGAGATACTACAAAAAAAAATTCCTCAGATAGAAGGTAAGCCAATCAATATGGATCTAGTAAGAGTCGGACAGATGAACTTGGTAAACACCGATCTTTTTGAAAAAGTTGGTTATTCGATCATATTCCTACCGAACCTCAAAAATCAGGTAAAAATAATTTATCGAGTAATAGAACCAAAATTTAATGCTGTAAATTTCGGAGTGGGGGTTGGAAAAGAAAATGGAGTTAATTATCACGGAAATGTACAAAAAAAAAATTGTTTGGGTGTTGGAAACTCGATCAAATTCAGTGTTTTTAGAAACGATGATCTTCGAAAGATCGATCTGTTCTTTTCAAATCCAAGATATATTCAAGATAAAGTAGGATTAAGATCCAGAATGTTTTACGATAGTTCTATCCGTAGACATTCTCTTCCATCGTTATACGACCAAAGAACCTTTCATTTCAATACTTCTTTCAGTTTTCCAATTGTTGAAAAAAATATTTTAGATGTAGGAGTAGAGATCACAGATAATCGAATATTTAACATGGATCCTCAACTCCACATATGGAGATACTTGATGTCAATAAAAAAAGACAGCGTTATTCTGAACGATCAGATCCATTACGAAGTAAAAGATGTTTCACTTAACATCGGATGGAATCTAGAAGATCTAGATGACGATATCTTTCCAAGATCTGGAAAGAAAATATCGGTTAAGAACAAGTTTTCCATATTCAATATCAACAACCAGTATTTTAAAAGTACATTAGACTTTAAAAAATACTTTCCGATAGATTTAAAAAAAAGATGGATCTTTTCCTTTAGAACAATATTAGGTCTTGGAGACTCTAGGAATGATTTTCCATTTTATGAAAATTTCCATGCTTCTGGAGAAAATATAATCCGTGGATTTCGTTCCGATACCGTTGGACCGAAATCTATTCTCCTAAAAATCAACCGAGATGGATCCATCTGTCCGAAACCTAACTCTGAAAAACAACGTTCAACCGGAGGAAACTTCATGACAATGAATATTTTGGAACTCATTTTTCCAGAAGACCTAATTTTCTCTGAAAAGTTCCATGGGAACACCAGAGCTTCGTTTTTTGTCGATTCTGGAACTGTACGAAAAATTTGGAGGAAGAAGGTTTCCGAAATATGGAATGAAGAAGCGTTGAATCTTGAGGAAACGGATAGTTTCAAAGTCTCTACTGGAATCTCTTTGCGATGGTTATCTCCTATTGGACCGCTCACTTTTTCTTATTCAATTCCGATAAAATATCTACAAAAAGATAAATTCGAAAAGTTTCAATTCAACGTCGGGAAAACGTGGTAAGGGGTACGGCTTTTCAAAGCACTAGGAAACGTACGTACTACTCACTTTACTTATTTTATCATGGGATGTAATGAATTGTAAAAAGATCATTTCGAAAAACTTTTCATTTTCGACGATCTGTTAAGATATATAAAGAATTTAAAATCCCTAACTTAGAACCAATCGCGATAAGAATCTGTAGAATATAAGTTCCATCTAATTTAAAAAAACGAGATTACATTTCATTTTTCTATTAGATAAATTGTAAAAGTATTCATTTACAGCATAAATATGAAGAAACTACTTCAAAAATGAAGAGATAAATATCATGAAATACCACACGGATTTATATGTTGTACAGATATAGGTATAAATAACATACATGATGGAACGTTTTGATAGCGATTTCGTTCAAAAAGATGTTAAAATTAACATCAGAATTTTTAAAATTCTTATTTATTAAAAATTTTAAAAATGGTGATTAATCAACCCTTCAAAAGAGTGGTTAGATACTTCAGTACAGTATAGTAAGG
The DNA here is from genome assembly GCF_002073895.1 of Candidatus Riesia pediculischaeffi. Lineage (GTDB taxonomy): Bacteria > Pseudomonadota > Gammaproteobacteria > Enterobacterales > Enterobacteriaceae > Riesia > Riesia pediculischaeffi. The sequence goes on from NZ_CP012839.1 coordinate 220,712, forward strand.
AAGATAGAGATATATTGAATCATTTTAGCATCGATCAATCGGCTCAAATCGATATTCTATAAAAAATCACTATAGAGGTTACTATTTTTAGAAATTTTAATATACGATTTAACTTCAAGATTCGAATACACTCACGATGATCCTTATATCGCACAGGATCATCCTGATTAAATCTCCATAGATCGATTTCAAGATGTCGTTGCTTATAAAAAGTTTAATTATACCAAGAATTAAAGTATACAATTCTCCGCGATAACATGTAATTTTCGTCGTCCAAATAAATATCTTAATGTTTATTTCAAAATTTCTTATTAAACTACTAGAGATATTTGAAAAAACGAAAGTGTTCGGCAAGATTCGAAAGAAAGTTAAAATATTAAATTGATCAAAACATTTTAAAGAGTTTATTATCGATTTCTGTATGAGAGATTTTAAATATTTTAAAATTCGAAGAACCCTCATTTTACATCAATCGATCTTAATGTGAAAATAGTATGAACAGGAAAAATATTCTTGATATGGAAGAAATTTTAGGTCTACTGCCACATCGTTATCCTTTCCTATTAGTTGATCGAGTTTTAGATTTCAAGGAAGGAAAATATCTTCATGCAGTTAAAAATGTTTCTTTTAATGAACCATTTTTTCAAGGTCATTTTCCAGGAAAACCAATATTTCCAGGAGTGCTTATACTAGAAGCTATCGCTCAATCTGCTGGAATTTTAGCTTTTAAAAGCACAGAAAGGTTATCTTCAAAAGAACTATATTATCTTGTTGGAATCGACGAGGTGAGATTCAAGTTTCCAGTACAACCTGGAGATCAAATGATTTTTAAAGTAAAAATTATCAAAACAAAGAGAAGTTTGACGAGATTTCAAGGAACGGTAATGGTTGATAAGAGGGTAGTCTGTGAAGCAACCTTGATGTGTGCTCGTATTCAGTCAAATAAGTTCACACATGATAAAGAGATGTGATAATTGATTACGAACCTATGATCTATGTTAGATGTACATTCAACGGATCGAAACGTAGATAGATCTTACATGAAGGAAACTTTTTTCTGTTTTCAAATAGTTCAAAGCTAAATAGAATATGGAAACATTTCTCGAAATCATCTTAACATTTAAACCGGTATTCCAATCGAGGTGTTAAGAAATCTATGGTTATATTCTTAACATATAAGTTATGCTCATAGAATGAACGCAATATGAAAGATTTTTTTTTGCGGTAGTTATAAACGACTGAGTTTATAGTCGACGATAAAATAATCATGAAATAAGATGGTTATACTTTTATTATGATGAAAAAATTTCAAGTACGATAGATCGTTATTGTGACGATCCTGATAGATTAAACGTTTGATTTAAAGATTAACATCTATATCCATCGTAAAAATTTAAGATGAATTTTTGCATGAAAAAAACAAGAATCTTCTTAGATTATTCTATCGTTACAGAATGACTACGTATCCTGTGGATAAATAGAAGCACTTCGACTCTCGTTCAGACCTCTAAGCATTAGAGTTTTATAAGGTTCATCGAAATTAATGATATATGTTAAAAAAAGAGATTCGATATCTTCGAAATGATGGAATCAGTTCGGTCGGCTAGTTATAAACATCATTCGAACGTTCTCCAGGATATCTCTTGCGACGTATTTTGAATATAATCGATCTGAATTAAAAACTAAACTTAGTTTTTTAGCATTTGCTAAAGTTAATTTTTGACGATTTTTACAACTACAAAATTTTGATAGATATATCATCAATATAAGTTCTTCGAACGTGTCAATCCATTTTTATCAAAGCTCTAAAAAATCTCTTCAGAAGTTCCGATTATATCGTATTGTAAGGTAGGAATATTACGAAACGTCAGAATAAGAATACCATTGAACTAATTTTGATGATTTATATACCCATCTTAAGAATAAAAACTGATGGATCAACGCTTTTCTTGTTACATCCCATTTGATCGGATGTAAATGTGGTATATCTCAGCGAGCAATCATCCGTACAAAATAGAGAAAGCAAATGAGAAATGTTAATTAAACCTTCTCTTTAATATTAGCTTTATAAGTATTACGAATTTGACCATCACAGTTTGACAAAATTTTCACCAATCGTGGAAAATTTGCTCGTTTCATACGATCTATCTCACGGTTATAGGTGAAATTATCCCTATTTGTATTAGAAATAAAGACGTTTACACTGTTTTATGAGCAGTATCCTTCAAAATTTTTAAAGTCATTCTTCTGTTGAAATAAGAACATGTTCAACGATCTCGTATGATAAGATCTTTCAAAGATCTATTTTCAATCACTTAACGATTTATATATGCCAAGGATCGAAATAAGAATTATTTTGAATTCTCCTAAAAAATCTACTACAAGAAGAAAATTTTGATGAATGATAATTTTTGAGTAAATAAAATGGTAAAACGTTAAAATTTGTGAAAGTTATATGAGTTTTACTCTTATTCGTCTAGATTAGTTAGATCATGATGTATTTACGTTTATCATAACTTGTCATCAAAGATAGAAACATTTACGAAGATGATAGAATCATGGAGAAGTATTATATTTTCATACGAAGTATTTCCGAATAAATATACAAGTCCTCTATCGTAACAAACTTCGTAAAAATGCTGAAAACAGGTTCAACATGAGTAAAATATCGGTTAAAGTTAGAATTAGTCGTATTTAAAAAAAAGAACGAATTTTACTAGGTTTCAATCATCTATGAACAGTGCACAATTGAACTTCATACATTTACATGTACGTAGCGATTATTCTATATCGGATGGATTATCGAAAATAGATATCATAGTAAATAGGGCTCTGGAGCTGAATATGCCAGCTATAGCAGTTACAGACCGTTCGAACTTACATGGAATGATGAAATTTTACGAATCTTCCATATCAGTAGGTATCAAACCTATTATCGGTGCGGATCTTATCATCAGACAAGAGTCGCAGTATGATGTGGAAGTTTTTGATATAACCATATTAGCAAAAGATCGAATAGGTTATCAAAATCTCGTCAAATTAATTTCCTTATCTTATCAAGGTGGGTACGACATCAAAATAGGTCCGACGATCAAAAGGAGTTGGTTGATATCGTACGGAGAGGGACTTTTGTTGCTATCAGGAGGTATATCTGGTGATGTCGGAAAGAATGTTCTATCACAGAATTTTAATGAACTTGAAAAAAGTCTTGATTTCTATAAGACTTATTTTCATAACAACTACTACATAGAGGTAACCAGAACTGGAAAAATAGATGAAGAAAAATATATTCAGAAAGTCATTCAGATATCTAAAGAGGATAATATACCGCTAGTAGCAACTAATAACGTCAGATTTACTAACAGAGACGACTTTTTAGCCCACAGAATTCGAATAGCCATACAAGGTGGATACATACTTTCGAAATCTAGAAGAGATGACAAGCAGTATACTGATCAACAGTATCTGCGTAGTTCGCAAGAAATGGAGAATATTTTTCAAGATATTCCAGAATGTTTAAGAAACAGCATAGAGATCTCTAAACGCTGTAATCTTAGTTTTTCGTTTAAAAAACGCTTATTACCGACTTTTCCAAGCAAAGATGTCAAAGTTAAAGAACTTTTTATCAACTATGCAAGGTGTGGTTTGAAAAGAAGATTGATCGAAATCTATCCAGATTATTTTATGAGAGAAAAGAAAAGAAAAAAATATGAAGAAAGATTGGAGGAAGAAATCAATGTGATCCATCAAATGGGATTTTCTGGATATTTCTTGATAGTAATGGAATTTGTAAAGTGGTCTAAGCAAAAGAATATCCCTGTCGGACCTGGAAGGGGATCAGGTGCAGGTTCTCTAGTTGCATACTCTTTAAATATTACAGATCTAGATCCTATTCAATTTAACTTAATTTTTGAAAGATTTTTGAACAAAGAAAGAATATCGATGCCAGATTTCGATATCGATTTTTGCGTGAAAAAAAGAGATCTTGTGATAGAACATGTGATACAGAAATACGGAAAAGAATTTGTTTCTCAGATTATATCTTTCGGGACAATGACCGCTAGATCTGTTGTTAAAGATGTGGGAAGAGTGATGTGTTATCCGTACAGCTTTACAGATCGTGTATCTAAATTAATTCCATTTGATACTGGAATGACGATCAAAAATGCTCTATCTACAGAAGAGCATTTGAAAAAATTATATAACAGCGAAGAAGATGTAAAAGTTCTTCTTGATACAGCTGAAAGATTGGAGGGTATCGTACGGAACATCAGTAAACACGCTGGAGGAGTGGTAATTTCTCCAAAAAAGATCACGAAATATTTTCCTTTATATTACGATCCAACCGGTGAGATCTCATTGACACATCTCGATAAAGATGATATTGAGAAGTTCGGGTTGGTCAAATTCGATTTCCTAGGGTTAAAGACGTTGACAGTGATTCATGATACCATCAAAATCATTAATCATCTTTCTTGTCGTTCTAAAAGAAAGTTCGTGTTATCTGATCTTAATTTAATCCCTTTAAACGATCAAAAATGTTTTGATCTTTTGAAATCTGCAGAAACGACTGCGATATTTCAGTTAGAATCTATCGGAATGAAAGATTTGATCAGAAAAGTGAAACCAGACTGTTTCGAAGATATTATCGCTTTAATCGCACTTTTCCGTCCTGGTCCTCTAAAATCTGGTATGGTAAAAAATTTCATTAACCGTAAAAATGGTTTGGAGCAGATATCTTATCCAGAAAAAGGATGTCATCATGATCTCTTAAAACCGATCTTGAAGAATACGTACGGTATCATATTATATCAAGAACAGGTCATGCAAATAGCACAGATTCTTGCAGGATATACTCTGGGAGAAGCAGATATCTTGAGAAGAGCAATAAGCAAAAAAAACGAAAAAGAGATGAAAAATCAGAGGATCATTTTCGAAAAAAGATCTATCAAAAGAGGAGTCGAAGAAAAGATAGCTTCTAGGATGTTCGATATTATGGAAAAATTTGCAGGATACGGATTCAACAAATCACATTCTGCCGCCTATGCTCTAATATCTTATCAGACTCTCTGGTTAAAAACTTATTATCCATCTGAATTTATGGCCGCTTCAATGACATCAGAGATCAATAATATAGAAAAAATATCTGAATTGATAGATGAATGTCGAAGGATGGATATTAAAGTTCTATCTCCTGATATAAACTGTGGAATGTATTTTTTTCAAGTTAATCTCCATGGAGAAATTATTTATGGGATGGGTGCGATCAAGGGTGTAGGAAAGTCTCTCATAGATAAGATTGTAGATTCTCGTCAGAGAGATGGCAAATTTTTGAACATCTTTGACTTCTGCAAGAGAATGGATGTAAAAAAAATGAACCGTAGAATAATTGCAAAATTAATCTTATCTGGATCGTTTGATTGTTTCAAGGAAAGTCGAACAAAGATGTTGTATTCCCTCGAAGATGTGTTAAAGATGACAGAACAAGAAAAGAAGAACCGTTCTTCCGGTCAGATCGATATGTTTGAAAAAAAAAATTACAAATGTTCGTCCTTTTTAAATGAAAAAAATCTTTGTAGACAAGGGATCAACAGTACCGTACTACACGGAGAATTGGATACTTTAGGTTTTTATCTCACAAAACATCCCACCGAACATTATCTATCTGAAATAAAATATTATACGAAAGAAAGAACCATAGGAGATATACTATCACGTGATCTTTCTTCAGAAGGGTCAGTTACAATCGTAGGTTCCATATCTTCTTACAGATCGGTAAGCTTCAAAAGGTACGAAAGATCGATTAAGTTTAGAAAAACAATTGGAATATATACTTTAAGAGATTTTTCCGGTTGTTTGGAGATGATCGTATCTACTGAAAAAATGAAGATGTATCAATCTATTCTTAAGAGAGAGAACATTTTGGTGGTTACAGGAAGTATACAACGAAATATTTATACGAAAAAAAACGTAATGAATGTACATGACCTGATGGATTTAAATTCAGCTAGAGAGAAATACGTGAGATGTATTTCGATCATGTCGGACGGAGGTAAAATCGATAAGGATTCATTGAAAAAAGTCACAGATATGTTGAACAATCATCGCATCGGAAATAAACCAGTTTATTTCTTTTATAAGAAGGGAAATAATTTCGAAAAAATCAGGATAGAAAGAGATGTCTCTATCACAAACGAGTTGATATCGGATCTACGAGATATTCGATCAGATGGTTATCGATTTAAATTATGCTTCAAAAACTGATGGAGAATCAATGATCGGCAAATTCTTTTTAGATTTCGAAAGACCAATCGTTCAACTGAAAGAGAAGATAGATCGGTTAAAATCTTCGTATACATCAAACAGATTACAAGAATTAAAAAAAAACTCAGAAATCAACAAGTTAGAAAGGAAAGAGATAGAATTGACAAAAAAAATATTTGCTAACTTGAGCGATTGGCAAATCGTTAAGTTATCTCGTCATCCTATGAGACCTCATTCTTATGATTATATTCGTCGGATTTTTACAGATTTCCAAGAATTGTCCGGAGATCGATTATATGGAGAAGATAAGTCTATCATAGGAGGGATAGCGAGAATAGAAGGAAGACCGATTATGGTCGTCGGAAATCAAAAAGGCAGGAATACTGAAGAAATGGTGAAAAGAAACTTCGGCATGTCATTTCCAGAAGGATATCGTAAATCGTTAAGACTGATGAAAATGGCAGAAGATTTTCGTCTTCCTATCATCACGTTGATCGATACTCCTGGAGCATATCCTGGGGTAGAAGCAGAGGAGAGGGGACAGTCATTAGCGATAGCGAACAATTTAAAATACATGTCCGATCTCAGCGTTCCGATCATATGCACCATCATAGGAGAAGGGGGATCTGGAGGAGCTTTGGCGATTGGAGTAGGAGATAGGATCAACATGTTGGAATATAGCACTTATTCCGTAATTTCACCGGAAGGATGTGCTGCTATCTTATGGAAGAATTCAAAAAAATCTGATTTAGCAGCAGAAATGATGGGTATCACATCGAGAAAACTGAAATCATTGAACCTAATAGATAACATCGTAGAGGAACCGCTCGGTGGAGCACATCGAAACTACTCTATCGTAGCTGATAACCTTAAGAAAAGAATACTAATGGATTTAAAGAAATTAGATACCTTCTCTAAAGAAGAATTGACTGATAAACGTTACTATAAGCTGATATCTTATGGATTAGATTAAATCGCTGAAACATTTTTGTTTTTCTTAACTTTATAAATATAGGATCTTTTACCGTTACTATTTTAATTTCCCACGAAAAATTTTTTAAAAATTTCAAACAACCTCAACTCTACTACACGATGAAATGCCCGAAAGATCGACCCTACGATCTCATAAAAAAAGTCTATAAGATTCTACAACCATTTCAAAAAATGTTGATTGGATTCAGCGGAGGATTAGATTCGACGGTGCTTTTGCATATCTTAACAAAAATCAGAAGGTTGAGAAGAACGAATATGGAATTGAGAGCAATTCATATCAATCACAATCTTCAGAAAAAATCTAAACTTTGGGAGTTCCACTGTAAAAAAATATGTGAACTCTGGAAGGTAAAATTTTTATCTAGGAACGTTATCGTCCGCTCTAATGATGGAGGAACAGAATCGGCATCTAGAGCCGTAAGATACAAAGAAATTCGAAGAGTTTTGCTTCCACGAGAAGTTGTCTTGGTCGCACATCACATAGATGATCAGGCAGAGACGTTCTTTTTATCCCTCAAAAGGGGTAGCGGACCATCTGGTCTATCTTGCATGCGGTTCATTACCCCTTTCTATGATACGAAAATAATTCGTCCATTTTTATCTTTTGAAAAAAGACAATTAAAGAGATATGCCGAAATGAACAACCTATCTTGGATAGATGATGAAAGTAATTTTAAAGATATATTTGATAGAAACTTTCTGAGAATACACGTTGTTCCTATCTTAAACGACCGTTGGCCATATTTTACAAGCTCTATCTTCAAGAGCGCAGAGTTATGTAGAAAACAGGAAGAGCTGGTTTCGGAACTTATAGAACCATATTTTTTAAATGTACTTGATCATAAAGATGGTACTCTCAAGATCAAAAAACTATTGAATTTCTCAGCTGTAAAAAGAGACGCTGTCATCAGAAGATGGTTCAAGTTTCATAACCTTTCTAACCCCTCTCAAAGACAATTGCACGCTTTATGGAACAATGTTATTTTCACAAAACGAGATTCCCAACCAGAGTTAATCGTTTCTAATAGACAAGTCATTCGAAAATTTCAAGATAGTTTGTTTTGTTGTAAAAAATTTATAGAATTTGATGAAGACGATCTAATTTGGAATCTATCCGACGATATCACTCTCCCTGGTGATCTAGGAAGATTAACCGTATCTTACGGAAGAAGGATGTATTCGCAAAAAGAAGGTGTGATCAACAGAGTTAGAAAACCTAGAGTCGATGAAATCGTCTTTATCAGATTCAAGATCAAGAGAAAAAAGAAAGTTCGTGTAGTTGGACAAAAAAATAGAAGCATGAAAGAAATATGGAAGCAACATAAGATTGCTCCGTGGATGAGAAGAAGAATACCGTTAATCTTTTACGATTCTAAATTAATTACAATGCTCGACTACTTTGTCACAGAAGAAGGTGATGTATCTCCATCGGTAGAAAACGATCAAGTATATATAAGATGGATAAAATAAACAAACGAACATTAGTTTCTTCTTAAAATTTCACGTGATCAGATAAAAACGTAACAATAAAAATATTTAATTCTTCAAAGATCTCTGTTTTAAAAAAGTTACTACATCATTTAAATCGATATATTCTTCTAATTGATTCATTCGACTTCGGTAAGTTATCCTCTTCAACCGTAGATTTACACGATTTATAATGAAAATATGTGGTACTCCAATCAATTCAACATCTTTTAACATCTTTCCAAAGCTCATCTCCTTATCATAAAAAATTACTTCGAACCGATTCTTTTTTAATGTATGATATAGATCGTTTGAAACATTTCTTACCGTATTGGATTTATTAATATTGATCGGTAAAATAGCAGCTTGAAATGGAGCAAGTACTTCTGGCCATACTATTCCATTATCATCATGATTTTGTTCGATGATTGCAGAGATCATACGTCCTACTCCAATACCATAACATCCCATTTTAATCAATTTTCTCTCACCCTGTTTATCTTGAAAATAAGCTCCAATTGAACGAGAATATTTCTCTCCAATTTGGAAAAGATGTCCTAATTCAAGCTCATTTCCATCCCTTACTTCTATTTTTTCACCGTAGGACTGAAATAAATATTCTTCTTGAAATTCAACTAAATCGCAGATCTTATGATATGAAACCTTCTTTTTGAAATTTAAATCTATGTAATAACATTCATCTACTTTTATTCCAATTATAGGAAAACATATTCTATTAATACGATAATCTGCAATTATTGGAATTGATTTACAAATTGTATTCATAAAATCACATTGATTAAAATTCAATATTTTTAATAGTTCTTTTTTTTTCATAAATCTCAGCGGTTTTGAAACTAAAGACTGTTTTTCAACTTTTCGAACGTTAAGAACATCCTTCAATCGCATTAAAATTGCAATAAACTTATGATCACTATTCGGATCAGCCTTTACGACGATCAACTTAACCATCTTTCGAAGAACAAGATCATTTTTATTTAAAATTTCAGATATTTTTTTGTATTTCATCTTAAAATATTCTATTTCAGATTCTTTTTTAATGGCAATAGTATTAATGCCATCCATATTAAATTGTCTTTCTATCTTTATGTGATCTTGATCAATATCTCCATTGAACTTCAAATTTCTTTTCATATCAGATCGAAATTCATGAGAGATATCTCCTCCAATGAGTCCATTTTCTGCCAAAATGATCTTATATTTTAATTTGACCTTATCAAAAATTTTTTCATATGTTTTAATCATTTTATTATAGGTTTTTTGTAGAGATTTCGCATTTGCGTGAAAAGAATATGCATCTTTCATAATAAACTCTTTAGATCTTATGATTCCAAATTGAGGTCTTAATTCATCTCTAAATTTTGTTTGGATTTGATATAAATTAATTGGCAACTGATTATAAGATTTAATCTCATCCTTGATAAGATATGTAATTGATTCTTCGTTAGTCGGACTCAAGGCAAAAGTACGATTCTTCCTATCCTTAAATCGGATCAATTCATCTCCATATTGAACTAATCTACCGCTTTTTTTCCATAAATGTATTGGTTGAATTAATGGAGAAGAAAATTCTATCGATCCAATTAAATTCATTTCCTCACGAATTATATTTTTCAATTTTTCAACAACCTTAATTCCAGTTGGCAACCAATAATATATTCCAGAAGATAGTTTTCTGACCATCCCGGATCGTATCATCAAACGATCGCTTAAAGATTTAGAATTTACTTGATGATCAGTCAAAGTTGACGAAAGATATTGACTTATCCGCATAAATCGCTCCTGTTTTATCAGTACAACAATAAAAAATTAATTATAAAAATCTTCTAACATAAAAGATATTTTACTGAACAATAACAATACCTTTTGTAAGTACATAATTCATATAAAATAACCTATAATGTTTGACAACTAATTTATTTAATAGAACTAAAGATTCATAAATTATGAATTAATTTGATCTAATACAAAATAGATGATATAATTCTAATTTATGTTATACTCTTATCACAAAGTTTTTATAGTTTTGTTTGTGTTTATCAAAAGATATGTATTTCAAAAGAAACTATGTTTTCTAATTAAACAGAATTAGAAGAGCTCTTTAAAAATCTATGTGAACACTTGTAGTAATCAAGATAAGGAAAGAGTTAAATTAATTTGATCACAAAGGTGTTTCGTCTACATGTTGTATAAAAAGACGATAGAGGTTTCTCGTTCAATTAACTATACTTGAACTTTCATTCAATTGAAGAGTTTGATCATGGCTCAGATTGAACGCTGGCGGCAAGCCTAACACATGCAAGTCGTGCGGAATGGTGTAAACCATTTAGCGGCGTACGGGTGAGTAAAATATGGGAATCTGCCTGAAGAAGGGGGATAACTGTCGGAAACGACAGCTAATACCGCGTAAGCTCTCGGAGAGGAAGCTTTTCAAGAGGAAAGTGGGGGATACACCGTGTAAACGGTGTACCTCACGTCTTCAGATGAGCCCATACGAGATTAGCTAGTAGGTCGGGTAAATGCCTACCTAGGCGACAATCTCTAGCTGGTCTGAGAGGACGATCAGCCACACTGGGACTGAGATACGGCCCAGACTCCTACGGGAGGCAGCAGTGGGGAATATTGCACAATGGGCGAAAGCTTGATGCAGCTATGCCGCGTGTATGAAGAAGGCCTTAGGGTTGTAAAGTACTTTCAGTTGTGAAGAAAACGATGAAGATAACACCTTCATCGAATGACGTTAGCAACAGAAGAAGCACCGGCT